>JBGQHD010000441.1:0-5114 GCA_041497795.1 Planctomycetia bacterium | reverse complement strand
TCAGGAATCAGGGGTCAGGAGTCAGGGTCAGGGTCAGGAATCAGGGTCAGGAGGGGTCAGTCCGCTGCTGCCCTGATTCCTGACTCCTGTCTCCTGACCCCTGGTTTAGCGGCCCATCTCGAATCCGCTGTCCTCGAACAGCGTGTCGAGCTGCGCATAGCGGGCGCTGCCGCGGGCGGTGATTTGCGTTCGCAGCACGGGCCGCCAATGGAATCCGACGGGCGGGTTGCCCCAGTCCTTCATCACCTTCCAGATCGCGTCTTTTAGCTCCCCCACTGATTCGGTCGCATCGGGGCCCAGGCGGATGATCTGCAGCGTCTGGGCCGTGCGCGGGTCCACGAACACGGTGATGGCGCTCTCGTCCACCATGAGGTGCACGTCGCGCCGCAGCGGCGCAGAGCCGCGGCCGGGCTTCATCGGCAAGGCCCAATTCGTGCCCTCCTTGTTGGCGATGGGAGTCACCGGCGCGCTTCTGGCGAAATTCACGTTTCCCACCAAATCCTCAGGCATCCCGTCCGGCGAGCGTTGGCCGCCGCCCGGCCCGCCGGCGGGGCCGCCCGCCGTCATGCCGCTGCCGCCGGGCGCGAACATGCTCGGGCCGCCAGGGCCGCTGGGGCCGGATGCGCCTGATGCTCCAGGTGGGCCAGGAGGGCCTCCGTCCGGCCCACCCTGCCCGCCTGGACCGCTGGCCCCGCGCGCGTCCCGTCCTGCCGTGATGCGCGATTCGGCGCCGCCAGCCGCGCCGGCTCCGGCCACTCCGGCCGCAGCGCTCCCTGGTTGGCGATCCATGCCCCGCAGGCGATCGAGCCGCGAGCCGATGCCGGCAAAGGGATCGGACGAATCGCCGCGGCGGTTCGAGGCGCCGGTATCTGTCTCCTGGCCGCCGCCCAGCGCGCCGGGGTAGGCCGACGCGCCGGCGCCCGGCCCACCACCGCTCAGTGGCCCACCAGTGCTCAGTGGGCCGCCGCCATTCAGGCTTGCGGCCCCTGGTCCCGGTGGCCGGAAAGGCAATCGCTGTGGCTGCGAATGAGCCAACCGCGATGCGAGTGGATCATTCGCAGCCGTATTGCCGCGTCCAGGGGACTCCGAGGATGGGCCGGTCTCCTGGCCATACCCAGTGCCCTGCCCGGAGCCGTCGCGCCCAGGCCGAGTGCCCCCCGCGTTCGTGCCGCTTCGGGCCGCCCCGAATCCGCCGGGCTCGCCGCCCCCGCCGCGACCCGTGCCCCCACCTGCAAAGCGATCTTCCTCCTGACCTCCTCCGAGGCGCTCCAGCCCGCCGCTGGAGGAGATGCGAAAACTCGGCGACGACCGGCGGCGACGGCCTGGGCTCTTCGCCAGGGTCTCCATTTGCTGACGGCCCACGGCAGCGGCCGCTTGTTGTTGTTGGGCGAGTGCCGGGTCGGCCGGCGGGTAAGCGAGCTTCCAATCCTGCTCGACCAGCTCGTAGCCGAACTCGCGCCCCCAGGTGCTCAGCGCTTCGCGGGCCGCGGAGTATGCCTGCACGCCGTCGGGCCGCACGAGCAGCAACGGGTAAGAATTTCCCTCCGTCCGCCCGGTGCGCTCCCAGTGCGCCACCGTGGCTCGCACCGCGGCCTCCAACGGATTGCCGGGGCCGAGCACTTCGAAATCCGACGCGGGAAACTCGGTCCCCTCCGGCTGGAGGATGATCCGGTCGCCAAGGCACTCGACGTAAATCGGTCGCCGAGCCGCGCCGTTGCGGCCGGCATAGGGCATGATGGAGTACAGTTCCTGCGGCGGGGCCGCGGCCGTGAGCCGGCGCTCGCTGAGGATCGCTTGGGCCTGCCGCAGCCGTTCGTCCAGGTTGGCCAGTTGCCGGCGCAACTGCTCGTCGGAGGAGTTCTCCGCGGCCAATCGCTGGAGATCGCGCTGCTGTTCCTGGAGCTGCCGAAGCTGGCGCTCAGCCGCCTCGATCGCGGCTTGCAGCCGCGCGGCGACTCGTTGCTTCTCGGTGAGCGCGGCGGCCACCGCGCTGACCTGTGATCGAAGATTCTGGGATTGCTGATCGAGCGACGCTTGCTGGGCGACGCGGGCTTGCTGCCGCTGTTTTTGTTCTTCCCGTGCCTTCTCCGCCACGGCGAGTTGTTCTTCGTGGGCTTGCGCCTCCGCCCGCCGGGCGATGACCACCAGCAAGACGATCAGCGCCCCCATCGTGCACAACAGCACGGCGAGGAACGGAAACAACGAAACGCCGGCGGCGTCGCGTGGTCGTCGTTTGCCTCGGGTCATGTTGGAGTCCAGGCTTGGAGTGCGGCGACTCGTCGCCGCTTTTGGATTCTTGGACGGCGAGCACTCATCGCACGGCTTTCGCCAACATCACACCAAAATCCCAAAGCGGTGACGAGGCACCGCACTCCAGAGTTGGATTGCCGTCCGTTTCGCGCGGATTGCCCTCACTCCGCCCGCCCCTCTCATGCCGCGTTGGCCTGCGGTGCGCCGATACGGCCCCGCTCGCCCGGCTGCGTGAGCCGGGCATTGAGCAGGTGGATCACGCCGGCCAGGCTTTCCAACGTCTCCTCGAAGTTGTGGCTGCCGGCCAGCGCGGCCAGATTGTGGTTGAGCGCCTCCTCCAGCCGGGCCACGCCGCCGGTGGCTTCGACCACGCCGCGGAGCACTTCGCCCTGTTGAATGAGCTGCTGTTGGTGCTCCCGCATCGCCTGCAGGTTCTGCGCCATCATCTGCTGCGCGGCGGCGAGGTGCTGGTGGTTCTGCTCCGCCAAGGCCCGGCTCGAATCGGTGATCTGCTGCGAGTGGGCCTGCATGGCCTGCGAGGTGGCTTGGCTCAGTGCCCGCTCGACCTGGCCGTAAGCGGATTGGAGTGCCTGGCTCCACTTTTCGTGAGCTTCGGAGATCGTCGCTTTCCACAGCTCGGCCTGGCGGTCCACGAGCCGGGCGCTGGCCTCGATGACCGTCTCGGCCATCCGCCGCACGACGGCCACTTCGGGATGGCCGCCGGTCTTGTTCTGCAAGAACCGCGTGCACAGCTCCTGGCCGGCGCATTGGTCCACGACGGCCAAGAGCCGCTGCTCCGATCTATCCACGAAGTACTGCGTGAACATCAGGAACATCGACAGCGTAAGGGCCAGGGCCGTCGTGTCGAAGGCGATGCCTAGCTCGTGGATCACGCCGTGCAGCGAAGTCTCGAGTTGCTTCGGGTCGAGCTGGCCAATGGCCCCCGTGATGCCGATCACCGTGCCCAGGAACCCCAAGATCGGAATCGCCCAGATGATTACGCGGACCAGCGAGTAACTGCCGTGGGCGCGCGAGTCGTCGAGATCGGCGAGCGTCTTCAGCTCCTGGTCGAGGTCCTCGGCCGATCCCTTGCGGAGAATGTGCGAGATCGCGTCGCGCAAGCGGCGCGAAAGGTAGCTTTCCTGCCGCACGGCCGGGACCTGGTCCAGGCGCGCCAAGAGTGCGCCGCAGTCGTCCGCGGTCTGTCCGCCCGGCGGAATGAGGCCGAGCAACTGCGATTTCGTGCCGGTAAGCTGTTCGGCGACGTCGAGCCGTTTGACGATTAGCGCCGCCATGCCGACGAAGAACGCGGCGACCTCCGTGCACAGCACCCAGTGGCTGGCGCAATAGCGATACAGAAAGTCCTGCACGTCCTGGCCCAGCAGCCCGGCAGGCACCTTGGCGGCGACCAGGTAGAAGAACGTCACCGAGATCGCCACGCCCCACAGCAGTGGCGAGAGGACGATGGCTCGGTAGAGTTTGGCGATAGGGTTCACGCGGGTTCCTTCCGTGGGCCCGTGGGGGACGCTGGCGCTGGCACTCGCAGGCCATCGCCAGAGCGCGCGGGGGGCGCGATCATCGCAACTGACCGGGGTCCTGGCCAGACGTTTCCCGCCGCTGCCGACGGCGCCTTCGCTAGCGTGGCAGCGCCGGAAAACTTTGCGCTGCCCTCAAGATCGGCCGAGGCGGAAGTGTTGATGAACGAATCCGGAAATGATCGGCGAGCGGCACACGTAATATCGGCGCGGTGCTGCGGGCGTCGCCAGCAAATAGGTAGGGTGGGACCAGGCCGCCGCGGCGGCCGCCGGCCCACCGGAAGCGCCGCTGAACGAGCAGCGACTGAAAGCCACCACAGCACGCGCTGTGAGACAAGGCGCGTCGCGATAGAATCGCCAGCATGCCCCGGCAAGAGACATCGCCAAAGGCCCACTCGGCCGACAAAGCCAAGCCGCGCCGCAAGATCGAGCGCGAATTCGGCGTACCGGTGCCAGGCGAAATCCTCGAGCCCGCGCAGTGGACCCAAACGGCGCTCAAGCGATTACCGGCCGAGGGGCCGCTGCGCTGGGAGGAGCTCTTCGGCCGCCGCGCCTCCGTCGTGCTCGATCTGGGCTGCGGCAACGGGCGGTTCGCCATCGGCAGCGCCGTCTGGCGGCCGGACTATGACCACCTGGCGCTCGACGTCTTGCCCGTCGTGATTCGCTACGCCACGCGGCGGGCCAATCAGCGCGGGCTGCGGAACATCCGCTTCGCGGTCGGCGACGCCTTGCAATTCGTTGGACGGCACGTCACGCCGGCCAGCGTGGCCGAAGTCCATTGCTATCACCCGCAGCCGTATTATGAGCCGGCGCAGGTGCACCGGCGGCTGATCACGCCGGGTTTCTTGGCATTAGTCCATCGCGCATTGGAGCCGGGCGGACAGTTCTTCATTCAAACCGACAATCCCGGTTATTGGCGCTACATCCGCGACATGGCGCCGGTGTTCTTCGACTTCGAGGAGCGGGCAGCCCCTTGGCCCGACGCGCCCAAGGGGCGCACACGGCGGGAGATCATCGCCCTGCGGCGCGGCCTGCCCGTCTTTCGCGGCTGGGGGCGAGTCCGGGCCGGTCTTAGCGAGGCCGAAGCGATGCGGCTGGCTGAGGCACTTCCGCCGCCGGTCTTCGACGCCGACCGCCGGCTGATCGAGCTGGATGAGATCGAGCGCGAGTCGCCATAGGAGCATGGTTCGCGAAGGCGCCGCGGAGATAATGACGGCCCCACCGGGCAAGCTCATTGGTATCTACACAATTCCGTAAATCCCTTATCAATGACTGGATGGAATCGACATTCGGCTGAAGGATCAGCGGTTGGCGAAGCGTTGCCGCGAG
>JBGQHD010000440.1:0-5119 GCA_041497795.1 Planctomycetia bacterium | reverse complement strand
AGTTGTCGCACGGCCCGATGCGCGGGTAAGCGGGTGGGGCTCGACATGGGCACTCTCCGGGGGAAGAGGAATCCTCAATGCCGATAGTGTAAGGCGGATTGAACCTTCTTCCTACCTGCTGAGTTTAACCCCGCATGCGCTGCTCGCGTGTAACGGGGACGTAACGGCTCGGCCCCGCGTCGCTAGCCCTAGCGGGAGAGCGACGAGGCTGCCGAGCGGCGAAGATTCAAAGAGAACTCCGTGAGCGCACTGCTCTAGACGATCTCTTCGATCACCGAGCCATGCACCTCGGTCAGCCGCTCTTTGCGGCCCAGGTGCAGGTAAGACAGCTCGTCCTGGTCCAGGCCGAGCTGGTTCAGAAGCGTGGCGTGCAGGTCGCGGAGGTGGTAGGGATTCTTCACCGCCCGCAGGCCGATGTCGTCGGTCGCGCCGGCCACGCGGCCGCCGCGGATGCCGCCGCCGGCCAGCCACATGGAAAAGCCAAGGTTGTGGTGGTCGCGGCCGCGGCCCCCTTGGGCCTCCGGCGAGCGGCCGAACTCGCCGCCCCACAGGACGAGCGTCTCGTCCAACAGGCCGCGGCGTTTCAGGTCCCGCAGCAGTCCGGCGATGGGTCGATCGACCTGCGAGGCCATGCGAAGGTGGTTTTCTTCGACGTCTTTGTGGGCGTCCCACTGCATGGCGCCCGGCCCGCCGCCGGAGACGACGACGATGAACCGCACGCCGTGCTCCACCAGCCGCCGGGCCAAGAGGCAGCGCCGGCCGTAATCGTCCGTCGCCTTGCGGCCGACGCCGTAGAGGTCGAGCGTCTCGGCCGTCTCGCGCGACAGGTCGAAGATGCCCGGCGCGGCCATCTGCATCTTGAATGCCAGGTCGTAGGCCTTGAGGCGCGCTTCCAGCTCGCCGTCGCCGGGCGTGAGCGACTCGCGGTTCAGGTCGCGGATCAGCTCGACCGTCTTGCGACGCTGCGGCAGCGTCACGCCGTCGGGCAGGTCGAGATTGCGGACCGGCTTGCCCTGCGTGCGGAACATCGTCGGCTGGTAGACGGCCGGCAGAAAGCCGTTGGCATACATCGGCTGCCCGGCCTCCAGCGCGCCGGCCGGGTCGGGCATCACCACGTAGGCCGGCAGCGAGTCGCTCTCGCAGCCCAGCCCGTAGACGGCCCACGAGCCCAGGCTGGGGAAGCCCGGCACCACGCGGCCGGCAAAGAGCTGATACTGCGCCGCCGAGTGCACGACGCTGTCGCCGTGGCAGGAGCGGACGACGGCCACGTCGTCGATGCACTCGGCCACGCGGGGGAAGAGGTCGGAGACTTCGATGCCGCTTTCGCCGTATTTGCGGAAGATGCGGCGCGTGCCCAGCAGCCTGGCATCCTTCGACACGAACTGGTATTTCGCCTCGCCGAAGCTGGCCGGGCGGGGCTGGCCGTCGAGCTTGTTCAACAGTGGCTTGGGGTCGAACGTCTCCACGTGGCTCGGCCCGCCTGCCATGAACAGGAAGATCACGCTGCGGGCCTTCGCCTGAGGCAGGTGCGGCGGGCGGGGGGCGAGCGGATTGCCGCCGGCATTTTCAGCCCGCAGACGATCGTCGCGCAGCATGGACGCCAGCGCCAGCGAGCCGAAGCCGCAGAAGGCGTCTCGCAGGAATTGGCGGCGGGCAAAGGGCATGGGCGGGCCAAGGGTTCGTGGCCGGACTCGCTGGATTGGACGCTCGTCCTTGAACGGCGGTTCCCTGCGGGCGTGGAACGGAATTCATTCCGTTCTGCAGCCGCAGCAAACTACAGCGGCACGAACGGAATGAATTCCGTGCTACTGGCCAGGCTCCCTTTGGCCGACGGTCACGTCGAGGGCCAGCTCCTTGCTGTCGCGGCGGACCATGATGGCCACGGTCGTGTCGGGCGGCGTGCGGGCAATGCGCAGGCTCAGGTCCATGTAGTCGCCGATCTTCTCGCCGCTCCAGGCGACGATCACGTCATCGACCTTGAGGCCGGCCTTCTGCGCCGGCGCGCCGACGACGCTCCGCACGCGCACGCCCTCGCCGGGCACCTTCAGCCGGCGGGCGTCTTCCTCGGCCAGGTTCTCCAAGCCGACGCCCAGCCAGCCGCGCTGCACCTTGCCGGTCGCCCGCAGCCGCAAGTAAACGTCGCGGGCGATCTCGCTGGGGATGGCAAAGCCGACGCCCTGGAAGGTCTCGCCGACGATCGCCGTGGTGATGCCGACAATTTCGCCTTGCCGATTCACCAGCGGGCCGCCGCTGTTGCCGGGGTTCACGGCCGCGTCGGTTTGCAGGAAATCTTCGTAGCGAATGTCGCGGCTTTGGACGATGTTGCGGCGGTGCTTGGCGCTGATGATGCCGGCGGTGACGCTCCGCTCCAAGCCGAAGGGGTTGCCGACCGCCAGCACCCACTCGCCGGTTTGCAGTTTGTCGCTGTCGCCCAGGCCGCGGGGATGAGGCCCTCGGCCTGCACCTTGATCACGGCCAGATCGGTCGCCGGGTCGGCGCCGGTGACTTCGGCGCTCTCGACGCGACGGCCGTCGCTGAGCCGCACTCGCACCAGCGTGCAATCGCGAATCACGTGATAGTTCGTGAGGATGTACCCGGCGGCATCGATGACCACGCCCGCCCCTTGGCCGGCCGGCCGCGGCCGCCGAGGCATGGCCAAGGGATTATCGTCCAGGTCGCGCGGAACCTCGCGTAGTGTCTCGATCTGCACGACGCTTGGCTGGACGCGCTGCACGATGAGCGGAAACGTCAAGCTGGTGTCGCTGACGTTGAGTTCCGCCATCTTCTCCAGCCGGGAGGTGGCGTCTTCCGACTCCGCCCGCAAGCGGCCGCGCTGGAAGGCGTAGTGCGCCTCTTCGATCAGCGGGCCGGCGTTGTAGAGCAGCACCAGCACCAGGGCCACGAACACCAGCCAGCCCAGCCGCAACGGTGCGGATGGCTCGGCCGTATCTTTGGGCCGCGTGTCGCCGCCGCGGCTCGCGCGGCGGCCGCCGCTGCTGAGCGAATGATCGAGCCAGGAAGAATGCCCCCAAGGGCGACCAGAGAAGCGGTCATCGGGCCGTGGACTGGAACCCTGACTCATGGATATCGCCCCGAAGCAGCGCGCAGGCCACGCCCCAGACGGTGGATCCCTCACGAGGGCGGCCCGCCGCAGCGCTTTGTCTAGCCACGATTATACGGCCCCGCGATGCCGCTGAGTAGCGCTTTGGCACGCAAAACCCGCGTTTGAGGCCCGAGCCGGGCGAGGGCGGTCAGCCCATCAGGCGGAACCGGCAGGGTTTGGCGCCCGCGCACGGCCGTCATAGTAGTCGGCACACTCCGTGTGCCGTCTCCGCGACGGCACGCGGAGCGTGCCTGCTACTTTGAGCGGTCAAGAAACGTCGAAGCCCTACTTCCGCTCGTACACCAGCTTTCCGCCGAGGTACGTCCGCAGCACGTTCATGCCGCGGATGTCGTCCACCGGGCAAGCGAGGTAGTCCTTGTCCACGACGATGAAATCGGCCAGCTTGCCGATCTCGAGCGAGCCGGTCTGGTCGTCCAGGAACATGATCTTGGCGTTGTTGATCGTGTAGAACCGCAGGGCCTGCTCGCGCGACAGGGCCTCCTCGGGATGAAGCTGCCCCTCGTGCCAGCGGGCACGACGCGTCAGCGTGGTCCACATGCCCAGGAAAGGGTTGTAAGGATTGATCGACCGCAGCGAGCCGATCTTCTGCATGTGGTCCGAGCCGCCGCCGGCCACGCCGCCCGACTCGAAGATCGTCTTCAGGGGCTGGAAGTACCGCAGCCGGTCGTAGCCGAACTGGGCCGTCAGCGTGCGCGTATCCAGATACAGCCAGGCGGGCTGGATGTCGACCATTACGCCGAGCTTAGCGAGCTTGGTGGCCGCCTCGTAGCTCATGAAGTTCGAGTGCGTGACGCAGGGCCGCGTCTTGGCAATCGGCGTGCTCTTGTTGATTTCCTCGTAGACATCGAGCAGCAGGTGCACGGCGCCGTCGCCGACCGAGTGGGCGGTGAATTGCAAGCCCGCGTCTACGGTGGCCTGCACGGTCGGCAGCAGCCGCTCGCGCGGGATCATGAGCACACCACGGTATTCGGGGTCGCGGATCGAATAAATCTTGCTCACCCCCCACGGCTGCCGCATGTAGGCGCTGCCGGTGAGCATGCCGCCGTCGAGGTAAGTCTTGACGCCGATGATGCGGAGCAGCCCGGCTGCTTGGAGCAGCCGGGCTGCTGGCTCGTCGGCAGACGTTCCCTTGCCATGCTCGTTCACCCGGCACAGGGGGTCGGCCGCGATCTCCTTGATCCGTGCCCGCACGTCCTCCATCCGGCCGCCGGTATCCAGGCTGCGGCTCAGGGCCGTGCGAACGGTCAGCTCGCCCTTGTTCAGCAGCTCACGATAGCGATCTTGCCCGCTGGCCGAGCAATCGCGGTCGCAGATTGCGGTGAGGCCGGCGGAATTGTAGTCGGCCAGCAACTCCTTGAGCCGCCGCGTGCGATCCTTGGTGGTGGCCTTGCCCTCGGGCGACTTCACTTTGAGGATTCGCGTGCAACTGCGGAGAATGCCGGTTGGCTCGCCGGCGCCGTCGCGCTCCACCTGCCCGGTGCCGGTCAGACGATAATCCTTTTCGATCCCGCTGAGCTTGAGGGCCAGGCTATTCACCGAAGCATCCGGCCCCGTGGCAAACACGACCGCGTGCTCCGGCGCCGCCTCGTCCAATTCGGTCCGCGTGGGATAGCGCTGTTCGCGCAGTCGCGTAATGAACACCTGGCGGACGCTGATCCACCCTCCTTTGGGCACCACCTTGGCCCGCGAGCGGATGTAATCGAGCACGTCCTGAATCGTCTCCATGTCCGGCACGGGATGATCGAACTCGGTCATCGCCGCATCGACCGGATGCACGTGCGAGTCCATCAGCCCCGGCATGAGGGTCTTGCCGGCCAGGTCGATGATCTGCGTCTTCTCGCCCTTGGTCTTGAGCACGTCGGCATCGCTGCCCACGGCCAGGATGCGGTCGCCCCGCACAGCGATGGCCGAGTGGACGGTAAACTTGGCATCGACTGAGAGGACCTTGCCGTTGTGCAGGATGAGATCGGCCGGCTCGGCGGCATCTGCCACGCT
>JBGQHD010000439.1:0-5121 GCA_041497795.1 Planctomycetia bacterium | reverse complement strand
TTCCTCGGTTAACTTGTGCTCGTCAATCGTCAGAAACTCGGAAAACGTCTGGCTGTCAATCCCCGGCAGGCGAGGACCCTTCAACGACCGTCAGGCGGAGGCGGCGGATCGCCGTCGCCGGGCGGTGGACCAAAGCCGCCCGGCGGACCAAAGCCGCCTGGGCCACCGGGCCCCGGCGGCGCCATGCCGGCGCCTGCATGGCAGCGCGCGCAGCCGGCGGTGGCGAATACTTTTTTGCCCGCCGCAAACGGATCGGCGTCGGCCGAACTGGTCGCCGTCCCCGGCGTGTCGTCCCCCTTGAGGCTCGCCAGGAATTCGGCCAGCGCCTTCAGGTCGTCGTCGTTGATCTTGTCGGCAAACGGCGGCATGCGCGAGTCAGGCTTGTGCGACTTGGGATTGCGAATGTGCTCGGCCAACCACTCGGGCGTGTGGGCCGGATCGGCGCCGACTTTGGCCAGACTGGGGCCGCGGAACATTGCACCGCCGAACTTCGGCCCGCCCGTCGGGCCGCCGCCGGGGCCACCGGGACCTTGTGGACCGCCGCCCGGCGTCTCGCCGCCCGGTTGTCCCGCGGGAGGCGTCGTCGATTGGCCGCCGCAGCCGCCACCGAGAAGCAGCGCGAGCAGACCTGCGCTCATGAACATCGAGCTTGTAATTCGAACATTGTGTCGCGACACGGCCGCACTGCGCGTCAGTGAGCCCAAAACGCCGCGGCGCGTCTGGTTGGCAACGTGTTGTATCATGGACGATCTCGTTAGACGGTGAGGGATAGGAAACTGGCCGGGGGCTGGTTGCGATCCGAAACGTCGCGGTCCTTCTCGCCTTTTGGCGGCGGCGGGCCACGTTCGCCGGGCGGCCACTTGCGATCGTCCCTCTTGGGCGGACCCTGCGGGCCGGGCGGGCCAAACGGCCCGCGCGTAAACATCGAGATCGATCCTTCAAACGGCTCGCCGGTCATCTCCTGCCAGCGTGTTTTTTGCTCGGGGGTCAAGATCGCCAGGACGCGCTCCACCCCGGCCCTTAGAGCGCGCTGCACGAACTGGCCGAACTCGCTGGGGCTGCGTTTCTCTCGCGGCTCGGCGAACATCGCGGCCATCGCCTCGTCCTTGATCTCTCGGATCTGTTTGCGCTGTTCCGCCGTGAGCTTCAGCTCGCCGACGGTGTAGGAATCTTGAAACGCCCGTGGCCCTTGCGATTGCAGCTCGATCTGCCGCAGACGCTGCATCTGACGGAGGCTGAGGATCGCGCCGACGGCGGCCTCATCCTTATAGGCCTGCTCGAGAAACCGCCGCGACCGCTCCTCGCTTGTCAGCCCGCGGTCGCGAAACAGCGCGTGGCGTTGCGCGTCCATGGTCTTGGAGAGCTCGGCCATGCGGTCGCGTTGCTCCACCGACAGGTCCAGGTCGTCGAGCACGTCCTTCTCCTTGAGCAGGAAGAACTGCCCGGCCCCTTGCAGCACGGCCAAGTCGTCGATGATCTTCAGCACGCGGTCGCGGGTGGCCGCCAGGTGCGTCTGGGCGCCCGGATCGTCGCGGCGCTGCTCGATGAATTTCTGGTAGTAGGTCAGCGCCGACTCCAGCAGCCGCCGCCGCAGGCTTTGCAGCCGGGGGTCGTCGGCCAGCTCTCCCTGGGCGATCTCGATCAGCTCGTCTACGGATTGCTGGGCGAGCTGGAACCGCTCCTCCGCCTCCGTGGCCCGCTGCGCGGTCTTGGCCTGCTCACTGGCGATCATCCGGTTGTTGACCACCAGGCCGGCAATGCAGACGATCAGCAGCAGCACTCCGGCGACCACCACCGACGGATGACGGCGCGACCACTTTCGCGCCCGCTGCACCAGGCTGGGCCGCTTGGCCAGGATCGGCTTGTCGTCCAAAAAGCGCTGCAGGTCGGCCGCCATGTCACCGGCCGACTCGTACCGCTCGCTGGGGTTCTTGCCGACCGCCTTGAGGATGATCGTCTCCAAATCGACCGGCACGCCCTTCTCCAGCAACCGCGGGGCACGAGGCTCTTCGTTGATGATCTGCCGCAGCAGCTCTTGCCGGTTGCGGCCGGAGAACATCGGCTCGAGCGTCGCCAGCTCGTACAGCGTCGCGCCCAGCGAATAGATGTCCGTGCGATGATCGAGCAGCACGCGCTTGCCGGCCGCCTGCTCCGGGCTCATGTACCGCAGCGTGCCGAAGATGTCGCCCGTCTGCGTCAGCCCGGCGTCGGCGTGGAACTGGGCCAGGCCGAAGTCCGTGATCCACAATCGGCCGTGGGCATCGACCAGCAGGTTGGCCGGCTTGACGTCGCGGTGCACGATGCCCGTCTGGTGGGCGTACTCCAGGGCCTCCGCGGCCTGGGCGATGCACCCCGCCACCGAACGAAAGAAGTCGTACCGCCGGCCCGACCGCTGCGTGGAAAGCGACGTGGACATTGGCGAGATCGTCTCCGTGGCGGGACTCTCCCGCAACGAGTCGCCGGACAAGCCCGAGTAGTCCACGCGGCTCGAAGTTTCGTCTTCATCCGGCCGGCCGGCCGCGTGCCGCAACTGCCGAATGACGTCGGCCAAGGAGTGCCCCTCGATGAGCTGCATGGCGTAATAATGCACGCCGCGCTCGCAGCCCACCGCGTAGACCGGCACGATGTTCGTGTGATGAAGCTGGGCGGCGGCCTGGGCCTCGTTGTGGAAGCGCTGCAAGTGCTTGGGATCGAACGTGGCGGCAAAGGGCAGCACCTTGAGCGCCACGCGCCGGCCCAGGGAAAGCTGGAAGGCTTCGTAGACGATCCCCATCCCGCCGCGGCCGACTTCGCGGACGATCTGAAAATCGCCCAGCGGGCTGCCCGGCACCAAGCCGACGGGTGCGATCGGCGGGCTAGCCTGGCCTGGCAGCGGCCCCGTCTCCGCCACGGCCGCTCGGTGGACGATATCCAGCCCATCCAGGCACGCGGAGAGCGGCCCGGCCAGATCGGGGTAGCGGCGCAGCAGCTCGTGCCGGTCGGGCCTGCGGCCGGCCTCCCACTCGGCGAGGTATTCCTGCACCGCCTGTTGGAGGCGCGGATCGTCGGGAATGTCGCCCGGAAGGTCGCCCGGAAAGTCGTCGTGATCGGAGTGCATGGCACGCTCTCAGTCAAAGTTCAGCCTTCAGGCTGTGCTCAGCCAGCCCGGCTCCTGCCTTGTTTCATTCAAAGACTTGCCGCAAGCGGGCCAGCGCCCGGAGCCAGAGCTTCTGCACGCTGTCTTCCGTGCGCTCCATCCGGCGAGCGACCGCGGCGAACGGCAGCCCTTCGATGTGTCTCAGAATGATGACCTCTTTGTAGTCCTTGGGCAACTTTTCCAGGGCATCGGCCAGCAGCACGGCTTGCTCGCGTCGGACCGCCTGCACGCTGGGCGAGGTGGCGGAGGCCATCAGGTCCTGGCCCAGCATGCGGGAGGAATGGTCCACTTCCGCCGCCAAGGCCTGCTCCAACCGCACGTCTCGCCCCTGCGTGCCGAAGTAATGCCGCACGAGGTTCGTCACCTTGGCGGCCAGGATTTGCCGCAGCCAACTGACGAACTGCGGCTCTTCCGAGCCTTGAAAGCGGCCGAAATTGCGGTGCGCCTCCAGCATCGTTTCCTGGACGAGGTCCGACGCGTCGAGCTTCCCCTGGAGCCGGCGGCCGATCTCGGCGCGGGCCAGCAGACGCAAGTAATTGCGGTACAACTCCAACAGCGAGCCCACGGCGGCTTCGCCGCCCAATTGCGCTTCCAGGAGCTTCTGCTGGGGATTTACCACCGCAGGATTCCTCGAGCGTTGCCGCGGCGAGACCGGGATCGACGGGCGCAGACACGCACTCGTTCGCCCCCACGGGGCGGATACACCATTAGTAACGGAGTCGCAGCAAAACCGCCGGAAGAACCTGAAAACCTTGTCCGACCAGCCGAATGGGGGGTGTGCGTCCGGCGCTATGGCGGTGGCGGCTAAACCGCAAGCGGATGCCCAAGACTCGGTGGATGTAGGAGGAGTGGGCTTCCCTGACGGGCTATCCCTCCGGCGTGACGCCCAGCACGAGGTCGAACCGCGCCGCCAGCTCGCCGATCCGCGATTCCTTGATCGGCGCGAAATCGACGGTGATCGAGTCGCGGGCCTTGGCGTCGCGGACGCTGCGGTAGATGAAGTCGCTGTCGTTGCCCTTCTCCCCCTTCACGTAGCACTGCGTGGTGAGCAGCTCTTTCTCTCCCTTGCGAATCTTGAAGTGGATGTGCGGCGTGCGGCCGGGATAGGGCACCGGCTTGATCGTGCGGAAGTAATACTCCCCGCTGGTGCCGGTCAGGAAGCGGCCGAAGCCCTGGAAGTTCGCGTCGCGCTTGTCTCGGTTGCCGCTATCGCTGTGCAAGTAGGCGCCGTTCTTGTCGCACTGCCAGATTTCGACGACGGCGTTGCGCACCGGCTTGCCGCGGGCATCGAGAATCTTGCCCGTCAAGTGGGTGATCTCGCCCACGGCCGGCGTGATCTTATCGTTGATGATTAAGAGGTCGTTGTCCGTGTCCAGCGGCAGCTTGTCGGGGAAGAACGGCCCCTCGGTCTGCGCGGGCGTGCGGACCAGCTCTTCGGCGAAGAGACCCGGCGTCGTGAATGCCGCGGCGCCGAACGCCAGGGTGCCCAGGAAAGCGCGACGCGAGGGAAACGGCACGGGCTGGCGCATGAGTGGCTCCTGAAGGGACGCTGGGAACCCTCAGCACCCCGGCTGCTGCGGAGCAGCCGGGGTGCTTGGGGACATGACCTTGAGTCTACGCGCCGCCGGGGCCGCGTCTACTTCTTTTCACTCGGCTCTTTCTTCTCCGGCTCCTTCTTCTCCGGCTCGCTGTTGGGCCGCTTGGGGCGGGCCGGCCGGTCGCCGCCGCCGGCGCCGGGCGCGCCGGGCTGGCCGAAGCCACGCCGGCTTCCGCCACCACCGAATCGTGCCGCGGCCTTCTCCAGCTCCGCCTTATCCAGTGCGCCGTCCTTATTCGTGTCGAGTCGGTCGAACATGCCCTGTAGGTTCTCGGGCAACTCGTCCTTGGTCACCTTGCCGTCCTTGTTCTTATCGTTGGCCATGATGCGCTCGACGAAGCTGGCGAGAACGGACGAAATGAACTCGTCGAAATGCTGGCGCGAAACG
>JBGQHD010000438.1:0-5137 GCA_041497795.1 Planctomycetia bacterium | reverse complement strand
TCGCCGCGTCGGTCTGGATGCAGTCGGCGTATTCCAGCAGCGTGCCGGAGGGCTCCTGATAGCGGTGCACGCCCGAGACGATGCCCAGCGTGACCGTCGGCGTGAAGTCGTTGGCCAGGAGGAACGGGTTGCCGGCGGCGAAGCAGGGGTCCATCGCCCGGAGCTTGTCGCTGTCGGCCATTTCGGCGTAGGGGAAGTCGTCGCGGCCCAAGAGCTTGATCAGGGCCACGTCCCCCACCGGGTCGATGCCCACGATCACGGCGTCGTACAGCTTGCCGTCGGCCATGCCGACCTGCATCGCCGCGCCGGCGCCGGACGTGACGTGGAAGTTCGTCAGCGCAAACCCGTCGGCCGAGATCACCACCCCCGAGCCGCCGCCGCGGCCGCCGCGGCCGAAGATGCAGACCGTGGCCGCGCGGGCCTTGCGGATGACCTCCACCCGCTGGGCCTGCGCTTTGAGGACTTCGCTGGCTACTTCGGCGCGGGCGGGCGCCATGCCCAGCCCCAGGGCCAACAGGAACGCCAGAGCACTAGCGAGCTTGACGAATCTCGATGGTTTGCAGAACTGCCTCATTTGCTGACCTTTGCTTCGCACAGGTCGATGACTCCGTCCCCAATCCCCGACACGCGCTCGACGCGATTGGCGCGAATCTTGAGGATTCTAACTCCCGACAGGTCCAAATCCAACGCCTTTGCCGGCTGCTGCTTTTGCACGACTTCCTTGAACAGCGTCTTGCCGTCTCCCTCGATCACCAGTTCGGCCCCGGCGCCGATCTTGTCGTCCACGCCGACGATCGACTGGAACCGCCGATATTGCCCGCGGAGCGCGTATTCGATCTCCCAGCCCCCCTTGAGGTACAGCCCGCGCTTGTAGGCCTTGTTCCCCAAGCTGAACTCGTCGCCCTGCAAGACGCGGTTCTTGCTCCGCGGCTTGCCCCACTCCAATACGGAGGGGAGGGGCTTGGAGTCCGGCACCAGCGGATGAAAGATCGGCTTGCGCAGCGGCCCCAGCTCGTCGCTCTCCGGCTCGTGGTCGCCACCCAGGTAGGCCACCTTGCCCGACGAAAAATCGAGCAAGGTGAGCTGCTCGATCGGTCGCGAGCCCTTGAAGCCCCCCACGGTCTCGAAATCGACCTTGCCTTCTTTGAGCGTGATGGACTTCAAGCGAAGCAGCGAGCCATCGGCATCGGCGATGATGCACACGGGGTCGGCCGGAGCCGCTTCGCTGACGTTGAGATAAATCAGGCCGTCCACCCGCTCGAAGAGCACCTCGATCGGGGTCTCTTCCCGATCGAACTTGATGAGCTTCTTGCCCTCCTTGGCGGCGGTATCGTGCAGCACGCCCTCAAAGAAATCGACCGTGTCCGCCTTGGTAATGACCAGCACGTCCCCCTTGAGCGTCTTGCCCTTGTGCTTGGCGCGCAAAGCATCCCAGGTCGGCTTGCTCGCGGCGGTCTCCGGCTTGATGTGGGCCATCGAGACCGCCTTCGACGGGCCGGCGAGCGTGAAATCGCGTGCGGTGAGAGTGACCTGGCCGTCTTTCACCTCAAAGTCGCCGGCCGGCACCCGCGAGCCGTCGAACAACTCGACGCGCATCGGCAGCGGGCCGCCGGCGGCTCGGGGTGGGTTCCTGGGCGTGAGGCTAAGAAGCTGGTCCGCCTCGATCGTCACCGATTGATCGGCCGTCTTGAGCACCGCGCGGGCACCCGAAAGCTCCAGCACCGTTCCGGCGACTTCGCGGCCGTCCAGCGTGCGGGCCACCATTTCCGGAGAGGCGGAAAGAACCAAACTGCTGACTACGGCGGCCCACATGCGGCGGCGTGCTCCCTGGAATTGACGGAAGTCGTTGCTAAGACATTAGTTTCACAACCCGGCCTCGGCCAGGCCTCGCCCGCCAAATGTAGGACGGATTTCCAATCCGTCCGACCAGGGCGTTCCGCCTCGCCCTCACGCGACTCAGCCCAGACGGCCGCGCACGGCCTCCGGGCTGGTCTTGTCGCTCATTTCTCACATCCTTGGTCGCTCTTGGTCGTGGTTCCGTTCCACGGGATTCCGTAGCTGAACTCGCCAGAGTTCAGTTCCCGAAGTCCGGCGACTTCGGCTACGCACGACGAACCACTAGGGCCGCGCCGGCTCGTTGGCGATGCGGCGGAAATACTGCTCGATGGCCGCGCGGTAATGAGCGGGGAAATCTTTGCCCAACTGCTGCAGGGCCTCCTGGCGGTCCTTGGCCGGGAGCGACCCCCAGCCGGCACCTTGAGCGTTGCGCGGATTGACGGTGCCGGGGCCGGTCGGGCCGCCGATGCCGGATTGGTTGGCCGGATTCATCGGTCCGCCCCCTGGGGAGCCGGACGAGGACGACTGTTGCTGCTGCTTCTCCAACTCGTCGATCAGCTTGTCGAGCATGGCCACGACCTCATCTTCCTTCTTCCGCACCACCTTGCCGGCCCGCGACAGACCCAGGCGGCGCTCCACGTCCTCCATGCGGCGGGAAATGTCATCCAGCGAGCCGTCCTTCAGCGCCTTGAGGTCTTGCTCCATCAGGCCGGCCACGGAGACATAGCGCTGCGGGCTGTCGCCGACGTCCTCCAGCAGCGTGCGGATGGCCTCCAGGCCCTCCTTCTTCACCAGCAGCCGGTGGAGGGCCACGCTGCGGAAGAAGAGCAGCGAAGAGGGGTCGATCACGTTCTCGGGCTTGATGTCCTTCAAGACGACGATCGACTCGTCGTACAGTTTCTCCTGGCACAGCCAACGGCCAATGAGCAGCCGCAGGTTGTCGCGGAACAGCGGATCGAGCTTGTCGGCACCCACTCTATCATCGGCCAGCCAGGCCAGGCTCGGCAGGTCCTTGCGGTCGTGCGATTTGGTGGTCACGTCCACAACCTGCTTGGCCTTGGCATCCACCAGGGCGAACGTCTCGCCCAGCCGCTGGAGCAGGCGCGTGCCGGACTTGTCCGCCATCTCGGCGTTCCAGAGGTCGGCGACCTTCTTGCGCACGTCGTCGGGCACGGCGGCCTTGTCGAGCTTATCCAGCCAGCGCGTGACGGTAGTCTTCGCCTCGTCCAGCGTGGCGGCCCGGTATTTGGCCTGTTTTCCGAAGACGTTGTCGCGCGGAGCCTCGTCGCGCGCGGGCTCCGCTTCTTGGGCCGACGCGACCGACCCGGCCCAGACCAGGGCAAGAGATGCCAAGAGAGCAAATGCCTTCTTCAAGGTAATCCTCCGCGTGAAGAGTGCGCTAGGGGTATTCGTCACGTAGCCGAAGTCGCCAGACTTCGGTGGGCTGAACTCTGGCGAGTTCAGCTACGTGGTCTAAGTCGGCTACGTGGTCTAAGTACGTGGTCTAAGGTTGTGTCTTCGTGTCGCTGGCGATGCGGCGGAAATACTGTTCGATGGCCGCCCGGTAATGGGCCGGGAAATCTTTGCCCAACTGCTGCAGCGCCGCTTCGCGGTCCTTGGCGGGCAGCTTTCCCCATTCGCCGGTCTGCGCAGTGCGCTGGTTCGTTGTGCCGGGACCCTTCTGACCGCCGATGAAGGACTTACCCGCGGGATTCTGCGGCGAACTGCCGCTACAACCACCGTTCGGTCACGTGCCTTGCTTTTTTTCTAGCTCGTCGATCAGCTTGTCCAGCATGCTGATGATCTCGTCTTCCTTCTTCCGCACCACCTTGCCGGCCCGCGACAGGCCCAGGCGGCGCTCTACGTCTTCCATGCGGCGGGAAATGTCATCCAGCGAGCCGTCCTTCAGCGCCTGCAGGTCTTGCTCCATCAGGGCGGCCAGGGAGACGTAGCGCTGGGGGCTGTCGCCGACCTCTTCCAGCAGACTGTGGATCGACTCCAGGCCTTCCTTCTTCACCAGCAGCCGGTGATAGCCCACGCTGCGGAAGAAGAGGAGCGAGGCCGGATCGACGACGTTCTCCGGCTTGATATCGCGAAGCACGGCGATCGATTCGTCGTAGAGCTTCTCTTGGCACAGCCAGCGGCCGACCAGCAGCCGCAGGTTGTCGCGGAACAGCGGATCGAGCTTCGCGTCGCTCAGCCAAGCCAAGCTCGGCAGATCTTTGCGGTCGTGCGACTTCGTGGTCACGTCCACGACCTGCTTGGCCTTGGCATCGACCAGAGCGAACGTCTCGCCCAATCGCTGGAGCAGCCGCGGGCCGGAGGGATCGGACAGATCGGCCTTCCAAAAGTCGGCCACCTTCTGGCGGAGATCGTCCGCCACGCCGGCCTTCTGGAGCCAGCGATCGACGGCGGCCCGGGCCTCGCCCGGCGTGGCCGCGCGATACTTGGCGTGGGCGCCGAAGACATTGTCCTTAGGAGGCACTGCGTCCGCGGCGCTCAGCCTCGCGGCGGAACTCGCACATCCCAAGATCACAACCGTCGCCAAGAGCTTCTTCATCGGTCGTCCTCCTCGGGGGCCGCGCAACGAAGGGCTGCGCGGCAGAGTAATGCTAGCTTTGTAGCTTAACCGAAGGCACGAATCAACGCACGGGCAATGTATTCAGCAGCCGCGTCGTCTGCACCCGCAACCCGTGCCGACCGGCAGGCGGCACCTACTGGCGTCTATTTGTTGCGGCCGGTGACCAGGTCGCGGGTGGCGCGGAAGATCCGCTCTTCCCGCTCGCGGAGGTCTTTCAGGCCCTTGATCAGGTCGTCCTTGGCCGCCGTGCCGATGTCGTCGTCGGGGTTCTCAAGCTGCCGGCGGAAGTTCTCCGTGCGGCGGTTGACCCGCAACTGCAGCGACTTGAGCATCTTCACCTCGGCCAGCATGTCGATCAGCGACGGATCGGGCGGCTGGCCTGGCTGGCCGGGCGGCTGCTTCTGCGGGTCCTTGAGATCGCGCTGGGCCTTCTTCAGGGCCTCGATCATCTCCTCCAGCGCGGCGATGATGTCCTCTTCCACCTGCTGCGTGGGCAGCACGGCGGTCTTGCCCTGGGCCAGGTAGACCTGCACCTGCTTCATGTCGCCGATCATCTCGGTGACCGACTCGGTCATGGCCACCGAGGTGCCGTCCTCGCGGAGCAGGTTGATGGCCTTTTCGGCCTCGATCTCGATCAGCGACTGGTCGCGGCTCAGCCGGCCGGCCTGGGTGGTGAACGGCGCCGCCCGCTGGCTCTGCGGCGTGCGATCCAGCCGCAAG
>JBGQHD010000437.1:0-5139 GCA_041497795.1 Planctomycetia bacterium | reverse complement strand
ATGAACACCACGTCGGCCCGGCGGACACTCTTCTGGGCCCGGTTCAGGCTGTAGAACTCGATGTTGGTGTCGATGTTCTTCTTCCGCTGCAGGCCCGGCGTGTCGATGGCGATGAACGCCTTGCCGTCCAGCTCGAACCGCACGTCCACGCTGTCGCGGGTGGTGCCGGGCACCTCGCTGACGATCATCCGCTCGGCCTTCGCCAGCGTGTTGACGAACGTGCTCTTGCCCGTGTTGCGGCTGCCGACGATGGCCACTTTCATCTCCGGCTCGACGGGCGCCTGACTCGGCAGCGCTTCTTTGGGGAGCCGGTCGAGGATCAGGTGGATCAGCTCGTCCTTGCCGCGGTTGTGGGCCGTGCTCACCTTCACCAGCTTGCCGCGGCCGAGCTTATAGAACTCGTCGGCCTGCGGGTCCATGGCCTGCGTGTCGGTCTTGTTGGCCACGCAAATGACCGGCACATCGACGTATCGCAGCCGCTTGACGACCCGCTCGTCCAGCGGCGTGATGCCCGTCTGCGTATCGAGGACGAAGAGGATGACCGCCGCCGATTCGATGGCTACTTCGATTTGCTCTTCGATCTCGGCCGTGAGGTTGTCGCAGTCCTCGATCCCCATGCCGCCGGTATCGACCAGCTCGAAATAGTGGTCGCGCACCTCCATCAGGTGGGTCACGCGATCCCGCGTCACGCCGGCCGTCGGATCGACAATGGTCAGGCGGCGACCGGCGAGCCAGTTGAACAGGCTCGACTTGCCCACGTTGGGGCGGCCGACGATGACCACTTGGGGAAGTCGCATGGCGATTCACTGTAGGTCCTGCCTGCCGGGCAGGACTGGCGTCAGGTTGTGCGGCGGCCTGCCGCTGGTTCGTAGTGCGGCCTTCAGGCCGTCTGCGTGAGTCGTCTGCGGAGCGATCGCCCTCACTCGATCGCCATTCCATCATAGCGAACGTTCAACGGCGCGTCTGCCGGGCAGGCTGGAAGCCTACTCCACGTCTGCCTTGACCACCCTCCGGCGGCGGCTGACAATCGAACCAGCGGCCCGCCGTTCAGCCGCGACAGGCTTCAGGCTCCGTGACAGGCTCCAGACTTCGGCCTGCGGCAAGAAGCGTCGGCCGGCGTCTGCTGAAGCCTGCAGCCCGAAGCCTGTAGCCTGTAGCCCGAAGCCTGTAGCCTGCCCCGCGAATGCCCGCCATTTCCCAAGTTCCCGACGCCGCCGGACGCTTTGGCGCCTTCGGCGGCCGCTATGTGCCCGAGACGCTGACGCGGGCCCTCGACCAGCTTACGGCCGAATACGCCAAGGCCCGGGCCGATGCGGCCTTCCAGGTCGAGCTGGACTGGCTGCTCAAGCACTACGTCGGCCGGCCCTCCCCGCTCTATCATGCGGAGCGGCTGAGCGAGAAATGCGGCGGGGCACAGATTTACCTGAAGCGCGAGGACCTCAACCACACCGGCGCCCACAAGATCAACAACACGCTCGGCCAGGCCCTGCTGACGATGCGGATGGGCAAGCGCCGCGTGATCGCCGAGACCGGCGCCGGCCAGCACGGCGTGGCCACCGCGACCGCCTGTGCCCGCTTCGGCCTGGAGTGCGTGGTCTACATGGGCGAGAAAGACGTCGCCCGGCAGCGGCCGAACGTCTTCTCGATGAAGCTGCTGGGGACCGAGGTGCGGCCGGTGTCGTCGGGCTCGAAGACGCTGCGCGACGCCACGAACGAGGCCCTCCGCGACTGGATGAGCTCGGTCGAGCACACGCACTACATCATCGGCTCGGTCGTCGGCCCGCACCCCTTCCCGATGATCGTCCGCGACTTCCAATCGGTCATCGGCCGCGAGGCGAAGCAGCAATGCCGCGAGCAGATCGGCCGGCTGCCGGACCTGATCGTGGCCTGCGTCGGCGGCGGCAGCAACGCGGCCGGCATCTTCTACCCGTTCGTCAACCACCCGGAGGTCGAGCTGCTAGGCGTCGAAGCCGGCGGCAGCGGCGACGAGATCGGCCACCACGCCGCCACGCTCAACTTCGGCCACCCCGGCGTGCTGCACGGCAGCTTCAGCTACGTAATGCAAGATGCCGACGGCCAGACGTGCGACGTACACTCGATCTCCGCCGGCCTCGACTACCCCGGCGTCGGCCCGGAGCACAGCTACTGGAAAGACACCGGAAGAGTGAAATACGCCCGCTGCCGCGACGAGGAAGCCCTGGCGGCCTTCGACACGCTGGCCCGGACCGAGGGCATTCTGCCGGCGCTGGAAAGCTCGCACGCGGTGGCCAAGGCGATGGAGGTGGCGGGGACGATGGCGAAGGAGAAGGTGATCGTGGTGTGCCTGTCTGGGCGCGGTGATAAGGATGCACACGAGATCGCATTGAGAAAAGGTGAGCAGATTGGTTAGTGTGTCTTCCTCTGTGTATTTTAGGCACATTACGTCGCACGTTTCTGTCAGACCCATTTGCTCCAAGCAAGACACATGAGCGACGTGCTTAGCATCAGGATTGTTGGCAATCCAGATGACGAGGGGTTCGTCCGCCTCGACGACTTCAATCAGTTCTGCCGAAGTCTCCGCAAATGCCTTCGGCGAGTCGATGACGTCGTTCGTCCAGACGGTCCGAGAGTTCAGTACCGGATCACCGATATGCAGGCACAGAGCGCTGCTCTGAAGCTCGAACCCGTATTGCGTGAGTTGCCACAGCAGGGCGGCAAAGTGGTTTTGCGGCTATTCCGCGACACGGTTACGCGTTTACAAGCGGGGAAGCCGGTCGATCACCGGTTCACGTTCGACGATCTCGAAACGTTCCGAGAACTGGTCATCCCGCTCAAGCAGCATTCAAGTCAGGTTTGGGTCGACGGATCCCAGTTGGGCGCAGAGTACGCCGCGAACATCGACAGGATCCTGGGCAGCGCTGTCCCATCGCAGGGTCAGGTAACGGGGCGCCTCGAGCGCGTCAATGTCCATGAACGGTACGAATTCGTGCTTTTCCCTGTCGCTGGAAGCCCTATCAAATGCAAGTTTGGCGAGAAACTGCTCGATCAGGTGCGAAAGGGCATCAAGCGAACAGTAACGGTTTCCGGCACGCTGTTCTTTCAACCGGACAAACCGTTTCCCGATCGGGCGAACGTCGCGGGCATGGAGATCCACCCGCGCGATGACGATGTTCCATCCTTAATGCAATTGAGGGGAATCGCACCCAAATGCACCGGTGACCGTAGCGCCGTCGAGTTTGTGCGAGCAATTCGCGATGAGTAAGGCTAAGAAGCGACCGACTTACTGTTGGGATACTAGCGTGTTCCTCGCGTGGATCAAGGCGGAGGCCGGCGCGCCGCTTGACGACATCCAATTGGTTGCGAAAGAGATCGACGCAGACCGGGCCAATCTGATTGTCCCCGTAACCATCTACACGGAGGTGGTTGGCACCAAGCAGACCAAGAGACAACTGAAGCAATTCGATCTGTTCCTGAAACGCTCGAATGTCCAGGTGATCGATACCACCATCGCGATCGCGCAAAAGGCGGCGGACATTCGCGGCAAAGCCCTTCGCCAGAAACGCAGCATCAAGACGCCCGACGCGACCGTTATCGCGACGGCCATCATCTACGGTGCGGACGTTCTTCATTCTTTGGACGAGCGCATGATCAAACTGAGTGGAGGCCAGGTCGTCGACGGGCTCGAAATCACGTCGCCGGTCTTGCTTTCTGGGCAGAAGGCCCTCCCAGGCTGGAGTCAGGGCGATGACGCGACTGAGGAGGATGCTTAGCTGGCATAGCGGCTGAGAATCCAATGACCAATCATACCGACATCGGTTCCCTCATCGTCCGCTCCGACGACATTCGCCGCGGCCGCCCGCGTATTGCCGGCACGGGCGTGACCGTTCGCCGGATCGTCGTCTGGTACAAACAGGGCTTCGCGCCGTTCCCATCGCGGATCGCGCGGAACATCGTCCCACGCACGTAAGCCGCGTGGTGACGAGAGACCGCGCAGCGTCCTCTAGTTGTGAACTGGCCCGGTGGGGGCGAGCCCCACCGTGGCCGATCGCTGCCGCGCTCCGCAGAACACGTCTCGCACGCGCGGGCCAATTTGTGTATTTTCTCCGTCCTGTGGCAAGCGCGAAGCCCGTAGGGCGGACAGGGACCGCGGAGATCGCTAACACGCATGGCCGCCACTACCGAGAGCGTCCCGGAGCGAGATTCTCGGCCTCCGCCGAGCCAGCGGGCTGCCGATCCGCGCTCTCAGCCGGAAACACCATCGCAAGGTGAGCCGGGCGCTAAGCCCAAGTCCCCCTTTGTCGATCGTTGGTGGCACGCCCGGATCTGGCTCGGCTTCAGCTTCGGCGCCTGGTGGTCGCTGCTGCGGTATAACCGCTTCGCCGTCAGTCCGCATCGCATCGCCATGGCGCTTTTGTGCACGGCGGCGAGCGTCGGCCATTCGTGTTTTCGCGCCCTGCAGACGCTGTTCTACGGAGGGCGCATCGAGCGAACCGAGATCGCCGACGGCCCGGTGTTCATCGTCGGCCACTGGCGGAGTGGCACCACGCTGCTGCACGAGCTGCTGGCCCAAGACCCGCGCCATGCGTACCCCACGAACTATCAGTGCTTCGCGCCGCACCACTTTCTGCTGACCGAGTGGTGGTGCAAGCGGATCTTCGGCTTCCTGCTCCCCAAGCAGCGGCCGATGGACAACATGGCCGTGGGCTGGGACCGGCCTCAGGAGGATGAGTTCGCGCTATGTGCCCTGGGCGTGCCGTCGCTCTATCTGGCGCTCGGCTTCTTCAACACCCCGCAATACCCGGAGTATCTCGACGTCGAGGGGCTGCCGGCCGGGGCGCTCGAGCGCTGGAAGCGGGCCGTCGTGCACCTGGTCAAGCTACTGACTTTCCGCCACGGCAAACGGCTGATCCTCAAGTCGCCGACGCATACGGCCCGTCTGGGCGTGCTGAGCGAGATGTTTCCCCGTGCCCGATTCATCCACATCGTCCGCGACCCGGACGTGCTGTTCCCGTCCACCGTGAACTTGTGGAAGAAACTGTGCCAGACGCAGCATATCCAGACGCCGCGGTTCGACGGGGTGGAGGAGTTCGTCTTCGACACCTTCGAGCGAATGTACGCGGCCTACGACCGCGACCGGCCGCGGCTGCCGGCCAACCGCGT
>JBGQHD010000436.1:0-5150 GCA_041497795.1 Planctomycetia bacterium | reverse complement strand
GTTTGCGGCCCACTTCTGCTCCCGGCGGGGCCGGCGGAGCGTTCTGCGAGCTGAGGAAGTCGGCCTCGTTCTGCAGGATGAACTCGTGGCCCGATGGGAAGTACTGCACGTCGTCGTAGATGTAGTACGGGCTGGGCAGGGTCTGGCCGCCGACGCTCACCTGGCAGCCGGTCAGCCCGGCGCAGGCCAAGAGGCCGGCGCCGCAAATTCCCCAGGCTCGTGTGCGGTTGGTCTTGTTCATGGTCGTGGTAAACATTGAGGGTCGCGTTTTTGGTACGAAGTTTATCGGCCGTTCGCCGCGGCCACTTTGGGTGGAGTTTTCGGATTTTGCCGGTCGCCCGACTTCGCCCCGTGGCCGGCCGCTAGCACTGCTCGCAGCCAGCGGGTACAAACTCACGTGTCAGGGGTCAGGGGTCAGGGGTCAGAATCACCTGGCACGTCACCTGTCTCCTGACTCCTGACTCCTGTCTCCTGAACCCTGCACCCTGCCCAATCCCTCGCTTGCTCGTGAACTCATGAAGACTCTGCTGCTGCTGCGACATGGAAAGTCCCGCTGGGACCGGCGCGGCGTCGCCGACCATGAACGCGCCCTCAAACGCCGAGGCAAGCGCGACGCGGAGCGCATCGCCCGTCTGCTCGTCGAGCGACGGCTGGTGCCCGACCGCGTGCTCAGTTCGACCGCCAAGCGGGCCCGCGCCACGGCCCGCAACCTGGCGAAAGGTTGCGCCTATGAGGGTGAAGTCGAGCTGCATCCCGAGCTGTACTTGGGCGACCCGCCCGATTACTTCGACGTGCTGCGCTGGTTGCCCGACGACGTCGAGCGCGTGCTGGTGATCGGCCACAACCCGGGCCTCGAGGAGCTGGTCGAGCACGTCACCGGCAAACACGAGCCGCTGCCGACCGCCGCGCTGGCGCACCTCACGCTTCCCATCGAGCGCTGGAGCGACCTGGGCGAAGCGGTGCGCGGCGACCTCGTCGGTCTCTGGCGGCCGAAGGAGCTGAAACGCGGCGCTGCCCATGGCGAGACTCCGCACGAGCCGGCCTGGCGGGTCCACGGCTCGGCGGAGAATGCGGCGGCTGCCGGCGTCGAAGAACGTGAAGTAGGGTAGGCTTCCAGCGCTTCCAGCCTGCCGGCAGTCGCCAGGTAGCTGAACTCGCCGGGTAGCTGAACTCCAAGTAGCCGAACTCGCCAGAGTTCAGGCCCCCGAAGTCTGGCGACTTCGGCTACATCATCGGTCACCCTGAGCGCAGCGAAGGGTCTCGGACGGCGCCGCGCGAGATTCTTCGCTGCGTTCAGAATGACAGATGGCCGGTCGCCGTAGTAGGCACACTCCGTGTGCCGCCTCCCTGACGGCACGCGGAGCGTGCCTACTACTTTCAACGGTCGCGGCCAAGCAGCGCCATGAACCTCGGCAACTGGCAGCTCGATACGGTCAGCGGCGGCACGTGGCGGATCGACGGCGGGGCGATGTTCGGCGTCGTGCCCAAGCCGCTCTGGGAAAAGCTGCAGCCGGCCGATGAGCGCAACCGCATCCGCATGAACACCAACTGCGTGCTGGCCCGCGACGGCCGGCACACGGTGCTCATCGACGCCGGCTACGGCGGCAAGCTCACCGAGCGAGAGCGGGACATCTATGCCGCGCAGCCGGGCGAGCCGCTGCTGGAAAGCCTCGCCGCCCTCGGCGTGTCGCCCGACGACATCGACACGCTGGTCCTCAGCCATCTGCACTTCGACCATGTCGGCGGAGGCACGCGACGGGAAGGGAGCGAACGGATCGTGCCCACGTTCCCCAAGGCCCGCTACGTCGTCCGGGCCGGCGAGTGGCAGGTCGCCACGAGCGCCGCGCCCGAGTTGGAAGGCAGCTACCCGGAGAACATCCAGCCGCTAGCCGCATCGGGGCTGCTCGAGCTGATTGATGGAGACGGCGATGTGGAGATCGTGCCCGGCCTGCGGGCAATGGTCACCCGCGGCCACACCCGCTGGCACCAATCGCTCGTGCTGGAGTCCGCCGGACAAACGGCGATCTACTTGGGCGACCTCTGCCCCACGGCGGCCCACGTGCGTCGCTTGTGGGGCATGGCCTACGACGTCGAGCCGCTGGAGACACGCCGCCGCAAGCCGCAGGTGCTGGGCCAGGCCGCCGACGAAGGCTGGATCGTGCTCTGGGACCACGATCCCGATCGCTGGGCCAGCCGGCTTGTGCGCGATGCCAAACGAGAGTTCATCGCCGTGGATGTCTGACGAGACGCGGCGGATTGCAGGGTTCAGGAGCAGAGGCTTCAGGATCTGGGGTTCAGCGTTCAGAGGTGAGCGGAGATCACTACTCCTTGACTCCTGAACCCTGAACCCTGAACCCTTTCACACGGCCCGTGCCAGCGGATATCCTGACACTCGCGGAAATCGACACTCCTCCACTCCCCTGCTCATGCGCCTGACATCCATGCACCGGCCCATCCAATCATGTGTCTGCGGTTGCGTTCTCCTTCTGGCGACTGCGGTGGCAGTGGCCGATGGCCCGTCCGATAACGATCTGACCAAGGTGCGGCGCGTGCCGAAGCTGGGCGTGGAGGTGCCCGCGGCCAAGCGCGCGGAGCTGGAGGCCAGTCTTGCCAAGCTGCGGGGTGCGATCGACGCCTTGGCCCGTCGCAGGGACGGCCGAATTACCGAGCTGCTGCCAGACATCGAGATCTTCCACAAGGCGGTACACGACGCGCTGAAATACCAGGAGTTCTTCCAGACGAGGGAACTGGTGGACGCCACGACGCTGCTCATGGCCGGGCAGCAGCGGGCCGACCAGCTCGCCGCCGGCCAGGCGCCCTGGACCACGGCGACCGGCCTGGTCGTCCGCGGCTACGTGTCGAAGATCGATGGCTCCGTGCAGCCCTACGGCCTGGTGGTGCCGGCCAGCTACAGCGATAAGACGGCGGGCCGATTCCGGCTCGACGTCTGGTTCCACGGCCGCGGCGAGACGCTGAGTGAGGTCAACTTCCTCACCGACCGCGGCCGCAACATCGGGCCTATCTCGCCGGCCGATACCATCGTGCTGCACCCCTACGGCCGCTACTGCAACGCTTTCAAGCTCGCCGGCGAGACCGACGTGCTGGAGGCGATCGAGTCGGTCCAGCGGCGCTACCGCGTGGACGACGAGCGGATCGCCGTTCGCGGCTTCTCGATGGGCGGAGCGGCGGCCTGGCACTTTGCGGTGCACTATGCCGATCGCTGGTTTGCGGCCAACCCCGGCGCGGGCTTTTCCGAAACGCCCGAGTTCCTCCGCATCTTTCAGAAGGAAGACGTGCAACCGACCGCCTTCGAGCGCCGGCTGTGGAACCTCTACGACTGCAACCGCTGGGCCTCGAACCTGCGGCATTGCCCCACGGTGGCTTACAGCGGCGAGATCGACAGCCAGAAGCAGGCCGCCGACGTGATGGAGCGGGCCTTGATCGACGAAGGGATTCAGCTCACGCACATCATCGGCCCCAGGACCGCCCATGCCATTCATCCGCAATCGCGCGTCGAGATCGAGCGGCGGCTGGCCGACCTGGCCCGTGGCGGCCGCCAGCGCGTGCCGCCGCACGTGCGGCTGGTGACCTACACGCTCAAGTACAACCGCATGCACTGGCTGACGGCCGACGGTCTGGATCAGCATTGGGCCAAGGCGATGGCCGAGGGCCGCATCGACCGCGCCGGCAATGCGATCCTGCTCGCGGCCGAGAATGTCTCCGACCTGACGCTCGACTTTGCCGCCGGCGACTGCCCGCTGGATTTCGACCGCGCGGCCATCGTGGTCACGCCCGACGGCCAAAAGCACCGCCTGACGCTGGCCAGCGACCGTTCGCTGCGGGTGTCGTTCCACCGCAACGGCGACGCCTGGCAGCGCGGCCGGCTGGGCGACGACGTCCTCCGCAAACGGCACGACCTGCAAGGCCCGATCGACGACGCCTTCACGGACTCGTTCATCTTCGTGCGGCCCACGGGCAAGCCCTGGCACGACGACGCGGGCAAGTGGGCCGCCGCCGAGCTGGACCGCGCGATCGAGCATTGGCGGCGGCACTTCCGCGGCGAGGCCCGCGTGAAGAGCGACAGCGAGGTCACCGAGCAAGACATCGCCGCCAGCAACCTGGTGCTGTGGGGCGATCCCAGCAGCAACGCGGTGCTGGCCCGCGTCGCCGAGAAATTGCCGATCCGCTGGACGGAGAAGGCGGTCAGCGTGCCAGGCACGGTCACCAGTCCGCGTGCGCGTGAATTCGACGCCCGGTCGCACGCCCTGGTGGCAATCTGTCCCAATCCGCTCAATCCGCGTCGCTACGTCGTGCTCAACAGCGGCTTCACGTTCCGTGAGTACGCCTATCTGAACAACGCCCGGCAGGTGCCGATGCTGCCCGACTGGGCCGTGGTAGACCTCTCGACGCCGCCGGGCGCCGTGTGGCCCGGCAAGATCGCCGCAGCGGACTTCTTTGGCGAGGATTGGCAAGTGACGCCGCCGCGCGAGACGGAATGAGAGTCGTTCGTAGTGCGGCCTTCAGGCCGTTCCTCGCTGCCGGATGCAACACCAACAAGCTCGACGGGCTAAGCCGAATGGCACTCGGTTAAGCGCAAAGCGTTGACGCGGAATACTCTGGTGAGGTCTCCGCTGGGCTTGTCCCAGCGGTGGTAAGGTTAAGAGTTAACCAAGTGGCATTCGGCTAAAGCCCGCACTACGAACTTGTCATGCAACACTGCGATCCCCAGCTCGCCGCTTTGCTAACCCAGCATGGCCAGGACCACTTGCTGACGTTCTGGCGAGAAATCACGGCTCAGCAGCAAGCCGAACTGACGGCGGACCTGCGGTCCGTGGACTTCGAGCTGGTCGGGCAGCTCTATCGGCCCGGCGAGACGGCGCAAGATTGGGCGGCGCTCGCGGCCCGGGCCGAGGCGCCGCCGGCGTTTCGCCTGACCAGCACCCCGGCTGCTGGCAGCAGCCGGGGTGCTAACGACGCCGGCGCCGACGACGCCCTCCGCCGCGGCGTCCAGGCCATGCCGCACGTGGCCGTGGTGCTCGTCGCAGGCGGCCAGGGCACGCGACTGGGTTTCGATCATCCCAAGGGCATGTATCCCATCGGCCCGCTGTCGGGCAAGTCGCTGTTTCAGATTCTATTCGAGAAAACGCTGG
>JBGQHD010000435.1:0-5150 GCA_041497795.1 Planctomycetia bacterium | reverse complement strand
TGATGACGACCAGCAGCAGATTGGCGCCAAAGTCCTTGCGGGACACGATGCGGCGACTGGCCCCCAGCGCTTGAAAGACCCCGTGGTTCCGATCCACGATCAGGTACTGGGCGAACAACCAGATGGTCGCCAGCAGGACGCCCGGCACGACGCACAACATGAAGCCCAAGACCAGCGGAATGAGGGTGAGGAAGAACATGCCCACCAATCGTCCGAACTGGCTGAACCCGCCGAACAGGTCGGCGAAGTCCACGCGCTTTTCGGGATGATAGTAGGCCCGCAGCGTCATCAGGCAAATCCCGCCCATGAGCGGTCCGCACAAGACGCCGAGGGTCACGCCCGACAGCACCTGGAACACAATCGCCGCCGCGGCGAGCACGAGCCAATTGTTCTTATAGATCTCGAAGGCGTCGTTGAAGCAGCGGCCGATGTCGAGCCGGCCCGCGCTGGTTTGCGAGACGAACGGCACGGGGGACGGGACCGCCACCGATCTCGGCGGAGACTGCAATCGACTGGGTGCGGCCACGGACGGCGCGGGCGGCCCTTGCGCACTGGCGGTGCCCCCGACAATGCCGAGCGCCGCCAGGAACTCGCCCACACTGGCGAATCGCTGCTGCGGGTCCTTGGTCAACGCCCGCGCGATCGCCGCGCGGTACGGCTCCCGCACCTTGCTCAAATCCGGCTGGGCCGTGAGGTGCTTCATCAGCACTTCGCCCACGCTTTCGCCCTCGAACGGCACGTGGCCCGTCAGCATCTCATACAGCACGATGCCCAGGGCGTAGACGTCGATCTCTTTGCCGTAGCGGCCGTTGGCGATCTCCGGGGCCATGTAGTGGACGGTGCCGACGCTCTCGGTCTGCCCGCTGCGGCGGCTGGCCGAGATGAACTTCGACAGGCCGTAGTCGCCGATCTTGACCACGCCCTCGTCGTTGAAGATATTGCCCGGCTTCACGTCGCGGTGCACGATCCCCTGATCGTGCAAGTACGCGATGCCGGAGGCCATGCCCTGGAACCACCACAGGGCCAGCTCCTCGGGCAAGCCGGTCGGGTGGCGATGGACGACATCCTCCAGGCTTTCGCCGCGGACGAACTCCATCACCACCCAAGCGTCGTCGTGCTGGTCGTGGCGGATGTCGAACAGGCCGACCAGGTGCGGGTGCTTGAGGTTCAGGCAGTGCTGCACGCCGCGCAGCTCGATATCCAGATGGCGACGGACGAGCTTGAGCGCTACCTCCTTGCCGCCGTCGCTGGTGGCGTAGTACACCTCGCCGAAGCCGCCGCGGCCCACCCCGCGCTTGATGGTGTAGCCATCGAGCGGGCGCGAACCGCTGGCGTAGGTGAACTTAGTCGTTCCACCGCGCGGCTGTTCGACTTGGGCGACGTTGGTCATGTTTCTTAGCTTTCTCTGCGATGAGTGGGTCGCAGATTCCGGCTGGCTACCGGCAGACTATTTGTCCTTGTGGTTTCGACGCAACCGGTCCCGATCCAACACCATCGCTACGATGACGAGCATCAGCCCCATCGCGCCGAGAAGAACACCCCCATCGGGTCTATTCCTCGGGCTGATGACTTCCAGGAAAACCATTGCGATTCCGCACGCCAGCAGTAGTAAGGCGATCAGGCCTTTCATGGCAGCGCTCGAGCGAAGTGGATGGCGACGAGAACAAATCACACCTCCTCCAGTGTAACGGAAAACTCCTCACTGATGATGTGCGAGCTGCGCTGAATCGCGGCTTGCCCGTGGCACGGCGCACCGTCGATCTGAAAGTCGCCGGCACTCCGACAATGCAAGCCGCTCTCTTCGCGAAACAGCACGAGGTCTTGGCTCCACGAGTCGCACACCACGTGGTTGCTGGCCGCAGGGCCGAGGATGCACAACTCGGCCATGAGCAGCACCCCGTCGGTCGGCGGCTGCGTGCGATGGCGGCTCACGAAGTCGAGCCTGGCTGTGCGACTGAGCGGATGCGGCTGGCGAAATCGCAGCCGCACGCCGGTTCCCAGCTCGATGATCGCGCCGTCGGCCAGCGGTGCCGGATCGTGAATTTCTCTTCCATTCAGTCGCGTCGCGCGCCGCGGCACGAGCAGGTAGCCCTCGCCGCTGCGGCGGATCGCCGCGTGATCGCGCGACACGTCGCCCAGGATCGGCACATCGACCCGGCCACCGGCCACCGGCTGCCCGAGCACGACTTCGTCCCCCTCGCAAACTAGGTAGCCGCCGACGCCGTCGATCCACATCAGGAAACGCGCGGCGGGAAGCGAGGACGCGGAGTTCATCGGACAAGAGACTTCAGGCTCCGGACTTCGGGCTTCAGATTTCAAGGAATAAGGTAAGATCGCCGTTTGAGTTTCGGCCAAGGAGGCCGCCGACAACCCCTCGCCAAGTGACTTGACGCCGGCCACGGACCAGGCCTTCGCGCGGGCTTCTTTCGCCACCTCGTCGCCCGGTACCAGCTCCAAGACTCTCTCGGCCAGGTTCACGACTTCACTCCAGCGCTCCGCAGCTAAGGCGTCGTGCAAGTCGGCGCGCAACGCGCGAAAGGCGATTTCTTTCCTCCGCAGCTCGTCGCGGCGCTGTTGCAAGAGCGGCAGTCTGGGTCGCAGTTGAACGGCCCCGGCCAGCTCGGCGTCGGCCGCGGCAAAGTTGGCTTGCCGGGCAAAGCGGCCGGCCGCCTGGAGCTTATCGGCCAATCGCAATAGCTCGCGAACCTCCGCCCCGGCCTGGCCCCGTGCCTGGAGGGCCTGCAATCGGGCGATCGCCGCGGCCGGCTCGTCGGCCGACAGGTAGCGCTCGGCCTCGTTCAAGGCCTGGGCGACGAGCTGCTCGCGCAGCGGCCCCAGCGTATCGGTGGCAGCCCCCAGCTCGGCGGCGGCCTCCAGGTCGCGCCAGCCAGCCAGCGACTGGCCCAGCTCCGCGTGCTTCTGCCCTCGCTGCACAAACTGTGTCGCCAACCGGGCCATGAGCTTCTTCGCCGGCAAGTATTCAGGCAAATCGCCTTGGCGGACGAACGCCCGGGCTTCGTCGAGCCGGGCCGCGGCCAGGGCCTCCTCGGCTTGCCGCAACTGGATTCGCCAGGGCTGAAACATGAACGGCTCCGCCAAACGCCAGGCACTGAACGATCACCAGCTTATTCGGAACGGGCGCGGGATTCTTGCACGATTTCTTGAGCGCCGTTCGTAATCACGGCGAAACCGCGAAGAGAATGAACCACAAAGGACACCATGAGCACAAAGATCCGCCACGAAGATCAGCCTTGGCGCGATTGCTTTCCAATGCCTTCCTTCGTGTCCTTGGTGTTCTTTGTGGTTCAGTTCCTACGCGGGTGCAGCAAAAAACCCCGCTGCCGCCTCGACGCGACGGCGTCGTGACAGCGGTCGGGGTTTCATGGCGGGATCGCAAGCGATGCCCGGTGGCACACGCTGTTCTATTTGGCGCCGAGATAAGCGTCCACGTCCTCCAGCACGGTGTCATCCACGACCGGGGCCGAAGTGGCCGTCTCGGTGTTGGAGGCGCTGCGCATCTCCGCCACCTCCTTGCGAACCTTCACCTCCTTCGTGATGTCCTTGAGCAAGTCCTCGACGGCTTTGAACTCGCCGTCGTCCACGCTGTACTTGCCCTCGTGCGCCTCGTTCATCCGCACCGCTTCCAGCTCGGCTTTCATCTCATCCAGTCGAAGCTGCATGGTCTCTTTGGAATCGACCATCTGCGTGACTTTGTCACGGAGTGACTCGAAACGCTGCTTGCGGGCTTCAAAGATCTTCTGGGTCACCTCGTGCTTACGGTCCATGATCTTGAGCTGCGACAATTCCCTGGCCAGCTCATTGCGCTTGCCGGGATTGATGCTGACAAGCTGCTCGCCCTTGCCGAACTGGTTTCGCAGCGCGACCAGGCGCTCGTGCTTTTTCTGGATCGCAACCTTGTCCTTGGCGAGCGTTTCCTCCATCTCGCCGAGCTCAACTTTCTCGCGGGCCAGCTTCTCTTGGTCCTTCTTGATGGCCGGGTCCAATTGGGCGATCAGCCCTTCAGCACGGCGGATTTGGTAATCCAGGCTCGGCTTGAACCACTCCTTGACGTAGCTACTCAGAGCGCTGGCGTGTCCGCCCGGGTCGATGGCGTACACGGCGCCCAGGGCGACGAGGGCCACGGCGGCCAGGATAAGCTTCTTGATCATGGTGACCTCCTGAGAGTGATAGAGCCGGCGAAGGGTCTTGAACGGTGACTTGAGTGGACAGTTAGCTGGCCGGGTGCTGTATAGGGGCTATTCGCCGCCAGCGGGAAGATATTGCCGATTCCGCAGAGATTTCCGCCAGCAGCAGCGCTGCCAGGCGCAAGTCTCTGGTTCAACGTCATTTGTGGCAGATTCCTGGTCGAACAATCGTGCTGGCAATGTCGTCAGGAAAAGCGAGACCATTGCCGCGATATAACGGCCGAGCGCTGCACCTGCCGCCACATTATAGACGTGACGCCGCTCAAGGCGAACGGCGACGTGGAACTAGAGCCGTAAAAGCTGACGGGGAAGTCACTTGCGACCGCGATGGAGTTCGCAGTTCGAGATCAATCGCTTTGGTGGATGCTCCATCAGGGGGCTTACGCCCCCCGCTCGCCTGGCTCCGCTCGCCAGGCCCCGCTCGCCAGGGCAGTTCAATCCCCCCGCGGCGGCGGGGCGCGCCGGTTCGGCTCGGGAGGCCGGCTGCTTGAGCAGCCGCTGCGCTTCGACCAAGAGGAAATCGGCGTCCATCAACGGGGCGTAGCCGATGTCTTGCCAGCGGATCAGCCCTTGGCCGTCAATCACATCCCGCCCAAAACGCGCAACGCTGTTGTCAATCAGTCACCCAATGCGATAGCCTGAGAGCAGCCACGGGCGTGAGAGACGCTGGGAATCGCGCATGTTGAGTAGCGATCCCGAAGCCGCGGTCGCCCGGTAGCACTCGCCGCCTCTGCAGAGATGGCGGCACTCATCGAAAGGAAATCGCCATGCTGACTCGCCGCCAACTGCTCGAGCGGACACTTCAGGGCGCGTCGTTGGTCGCACTGGGGCCAGCCGTGCCCGGCTTCCTGGCCAGCTCGGCCCGCGCGGCGGCGCCCGGCAAGGACAAGGTGCTGGTCGTGCTCGAGCTGGCCGGCGGCAACGACGGCCTGAACACCGTCATCC
>JBGQHD010000434.1:0-5152 GCA_041497795.1 Planctomycetia bacterium | reverse complement strand
TGAGGTAGGCGTCCCAGAAGGCGGTGGAAGCGACCTGGACGTAGCCGAAGCGGCGGAGTTCGTCGTCGTCTGGTTTATTCTTTTCCATCCACTCGACTGCCCGGTCATAGCAGCGACGGGCCTCGGCTTGCTCGCCCAATTGCCAGTGGGCCATCGCCAGGAAGAAGGCGTTGAAGCCGACATATTGGCCGGGCTCCAGCTCGTCCGATCTACGGAGCGCCTCAATGGCAGCGGGCCACTCCCGTGCTCGGTAGCGGACAACGCCGAGCGTGTTCCAGGCCACCGCATCGTACGGCGATAGTTCGACAGCCCTCTGGGCGTGCTGCAGGGCGCGGGTCGCGTCGCGGAGCTCGGCAACGGCGCAAGTGGCGAGAAGCCATGCGAAGTTGTTCTGTGCCCGCGCATTCTCCGGGTTCAGTCGGATCGCGTCGGCGAATTCGGCGATGGCGTTCGCCCAGTCTCTGGCCTGGACATGTTCGAGGGCTCGATTGTTGTGCACCGTGGAATCGCCCGCGTGAGCCAGGGTTCCGAGATCGACTTCAATCCGAATCGAGTCGGTACTCTTGTCGTCCCGCGGGCGCGCGTAAGGCGGCAGGTCCCAATCCAGCTGAAGATTCTGCAAGTGCGCACGGATGCGGCGCAGATTCCAGACGTAAACTGCCCGCGGCTGACGAATGACGCTGACCAATTGACTTCCATCGGGTGTGAAGCCGAGCCACCACAGAGCTCCAGCCGAGGGCGCCTCGAGGTTGGCGAAGGTGCGGCCGGTAGCGGGGTCCACGAGCTGGACCAGCCCTTGGCCCTTCCCCAAGGCCAACACTCCCCCGTCGCAGGAAAACGCCATGATGCCAACGTGGTCATCACCGCGTTCCCGGGGCCAGCGACGCACGGCCTGCCAAGAATCCACGTCCCACAGGCTAAACTCGCTCTCGGTTCCGGTAACCAGCCAGCGGCCGTCGGGACTAAAAGCCACCGTGGCGTTGCGTACTTGGGGCAGGAGGTCGCGTTCCCATTGGCCCGTCTCGCCATCCCAGAGCTTGACGCCGTGCCCGTTCCAGGTTCCGCTGGCGACCCAGCGGCCGTTGGGGCTGGTGGCCACGAACACATTCAGTAGGTGGTCAAAGCGCTTCGGTGGCACAGCGGGCCTGGCCAGATTCAGAATCCAGTTGGTCGCGGCCAGGATGTTCCCCGCACGGTCCAAACTGAGCTGCTCCAATCCTTCGGGCACGGCGAGTTTGTGAGGCGGGCCGATCCGCAGGACATCCGAGCCAAGCCGAAAGGGCCAGGAGTGCAAGCCGGCGGCGCCGCTCACCAATAGCTGCGCGCCCGCGGGATGAAAAACTGCCTGCTCTGTCTTGCCCACGCGAAGGTAGGCTGCTTCCTTGTTGCATGCCAGGTCCCAAAGCCGAACCCCGTCGCCGCCGGCCAGCGCCAGCCAGCGGCCGTCCGGGCTGATTCCACCCGCGGAGTAATGCGTGTTCGGTGACGTCGAGATGCTCGGCAGCGCGCGGTATTCGGGTGCGGCGACCAGTTCCCAAAGGCGTAATTTGGCGCCGTGCCGGCTGGGTAGCCGGCTGCCGTCACGGCTGAAAGGACTCATCGCTCCCGGAAGAGTGACGAGTTGCCGACCTGTCCAAGGATCCCAAAGGCGACCGGTTGAATCCCACCCCCAACTGAGCAGCAGATCCCCGCCTGGCCCGAAGTCCACCCCGTTGGCGGTGGCCAGATGTCCCGACAACTCGGTGTGCCGTCCGCCCGTGTCTGCGTTCCAAACAAAGACGCGCCCGTCCTGGCAAGCGGTCGCAACCAGAGTTCCCTCGGAGTTCCAGGCCGCGTACAACACGCTGGACGGGTGCGACAGCTTGCGCAACATTTTTTCGTGGGCCAGGTCCCACACCTGCACATCGCCGTTATCGCAGGCCACGGCTAACCGAGCACCCGTTGGATCAAAGGCCAGATGTTTGGGCATTGAACTCGCAGGCAGGGACTTCACCTCCTTCCAGGTTGCCACTTCGACGAGCGATACCATTCCTTGGTCCCGCGCCAGGGCCAGGTAAGCGCCGTCTCGGCTGAATGCACGGGAGCACCACGAAACGAGCGACGAGGTTTGCAAGACGGCCAGCTCGCGCTGCCAATCCCAGACCCGGAAGTTCGGCGTTTGCGCGGGCAGCCCGTGTCCATAGGTGGCGGCCAGCAGACGGCCATCTGGACTGAAAGTCAGCAAGGCCGTTTGTCCGGGTCCGGGCAGGCGAGCGAGCTCGCGGTCGTCGTCCACACTGCGGACGCTGACATTCCCCTGATTGTCGCTGCGGGCGTAGCGCTCCAGGTTGGCGTCGAACGCCACACTGCCATCCGTTCCCAGCGGGTAGCCCTCCCATTCCTTGACGAGACGAAAATCGGGCAGGGCCAGACAAGCGGTGGCCTCGTCGCGCAGCTCCTGCACGAGCGGCTCGTCAAGTTGCAAATCGTGGGCGATGTGGGCGGCCTCCGCGACGGCCTTCCAACTGTCGAGCCGCTGCCCGGTCCGACCGCTGCCGCGGCTGGCGCGGGCCTGGGCCAACCGCGCCAGGAACAACCGCTCTTTGGCGTCCCGCTCGCTCTGCTGGGCCGCCGCCAGCGCCGCCTGTTTGTCCGCCAGGGCGTGCTCCTTTTGTAGCGCCTCGTTCACGGCATCGGCCTGCGCGTCGGTGGCGCGGATCAGGCCCCAGGTCGTGCCGATGATGCCGCCGACCAATGCCAGCACTACTAAGGAGGCAGCCAGCACCGGCCTCTTGTGCCGCCGCACGATCTTCCGCAGCCGATACCACGCCGACGGCGGGCACGCGAGTACCGGCTCGTCATGCAGATGCCGCCGCACGTCGGCCGCGAAGGCACTGGCCGTCTCGTAGCGCCGGTTGCGGTCCTTTTCGAGCGCCTTCATCACGATCCAGTCCAGCTCGCCGCGACATAGTTGGCTGAGCCGCCGCGGGTCGCTGCTGCGCTGGGCCGCGATGGTTCTTAGATCGTAGAGTGAGCCCGGCGCAGCGGACACGTGGGGGGCGTGCTGTGCACCATCGACGCCCTGCGCGCCGGGCGCGTTCTTGGCACCGGCAGCGCCCGTGTGGTGCGCGGATCGCGCCGTACCCGTCGTGGTCGCCGCACGTCCCAGCGTGCTGATCCTTTGGCTCGGCCGGGGCGGCTCCTCCTCGCGAATGATGCGGCGGAGCTCGTCGTACGCCGCCGTCCGCATCCGCTCCTTGTCGAACGGCGTCGTGCCCGTGAGCAACTCGTAGAGCAGCACGCCCAGCGAGTAGATGTCGCTCCGCGTGTCCACGTCGAGACCGCTCTGCCCCGCCTGCTCGGGAGACATGTAGAGCGGGGTGCCGATCAATTGGGCGAAGCCGGTAAAGAGCGTCTTCTCCGTGAGTTGCTGACCCAGCGCCTTGGCGACGCCGAAGTCGATGATCTTCACCACAGGCGTTGCGTCGTGCATGCTCACGAGCACATTGGACGGCTTCAGGTCGCGGTGAATGATCCCCTTCTGGTGTGCGTGCTGCACCGCTTCGCAGACGGAGACGAACAACTCGAGGCGCTCGCGCGGCGTCCGGTGGTTCATGTCGCAGTAATCGGTGATCGGCACCCCCTTGACCAGTTCCATCACGAAGTAGGGGCGACCGAGTTGCAGTCCCGCCTTGAGGCGCTCTTCGGCTTGGTTTCGAGAATCACAGGCTAAGGAACCGGCTGAAGCCGAGACTCCAACCCCGGTTGTTCCGCCGTCCAGCACCTTGGCGATGTTCGGGTGGTCCATGATGGCGAGCGCCTGCCGCTCGGCCTCGAACCGCGCCACCACCTGCCGTGTGTCCATGCCCGGCTTGATCAACTTCACTGCCACCTTGCGGCGCACCGGCTGAAGCTGCTCGGCCATAAAGACGACGCCGAAGCCCCCCTCACCGATCTGCTCCAAGAGCTTGTACGGCCCGATGACTGTTCCGGGGCCTTGGGTCCATCCCGGTGGTTCGACCGTGGCGGCCGGGGCAGCAACCGGGGACTCGAGAAAGCTGCCGGCGCGCTCGCTTGCTTGCAGCAAGGAATCCACCTGGGCGCGCAACTCGGAATCACCGTGGCATGCCTCGTCGAGATAAACACGGCGCTCGGGCGATGCGCGGAGCTCCACCGCCTTCAGGAAGATTTCATTTGCTTCAGGGTTCCAAGCGGCCATGAATTCACCTTGGACCATTAAGCCATCTACTGCTTAATGCGAGAAACAGCGACACCTTGCACGCGAGAAAAACAACAATCTCGCCTTCACGGCGCACGGCTACGAACATCCCGTGTGCGTTTTTCAGGTACGACCGCATGCCGGCCGAGCTACGGCGCGCCCATCCGCTGATAGAGCCATGCCCGCGCCAGCGTCCAGAGCCGATCGGCGGCCCGACGAGTGATGCCGAGGGCTTCGGCGGCCTGCTGATGGGTGAGGCCCGCGAAAAAGCGCAATTTCACCAACTGGGCCGATGGAACGTCGTGCCGCTCGAGCTCGGCGAGCGCCTCATCCAGCGCGAGCAATTCGTGAGACGGGCCATCGACGGCGAGCGAGAGTTGATCGAAATCGATGCGCTGGGCGTGTCCGCCGCGCTTGAGCGTACCCTTTCGGCGTGCGCGCTCGACCAGGATCCGCCGCATGGCCTCTGCCGCAGCGGCAAAGAAATGCCCCCGGCTTTCCCAGCGTTGCGCCTTTTTCACGTCCACGAGCCGGACGTACGCCTCGTGGACCAAGGCCGTGGCCTCGAGCGTCTGCCCGGGCTTTTCCTGCGCCATCTTCTCCGCCGCCAGCCGCCGCAGCTCAGCGTAGACGAGTGGCAGGAGCTGCTCGGCGGCGTGCGGATCGCCTTGCTCGATGGCAGACAGGACGCGTGTGACCTCGCTCATGGGACCGCCCAAGCAAAGGTAGAGACGCCGGTGGAAGGGCAAGGATAATGCTTGCCGCGTGCTGCGGCCAGCAATCGGGCATCTCGGGTGGGCCCTTAGTGCGTCTGACAAAACCGAGCCGTGCCGCCTTTCGCTCGAGCGACTCGGCCCTGGCAGACGGTTTTGTCAGGTTCTCTTAAAGATCGGTCGCTCCGCCCGAAGCGCGTGCGCCGGGCGGGTGGCGCATGCGGGTGGCGCTGGCCGCGGT
>JBGQHD010000433.1:0-5152 GCA_041497795.1 Planctomycetia bacterium | reverse complement strand
TCGCCCTGGCCGACCGCATCCGTGACGGGCTAACGCAACTCGGCATTACGCTGGAGGACCGGCCGGGCGGGACAGATTGGGCCAGAGAATGATCCTTCGGATAGTCACGTTATGAGCAGTTACTGAGTCTGCACATGGACGAAGCGCTGCAAAAAGTCATCCTTGCTGCCTGTGAACGTCTGCCCGACGGATGTCGCTTTGCTCGGGCCAGCGAGGAACAACTTCGCGGGTTCGAAAGGGAATTCGGCCCGTTGGACGATGCGTGACGTATTTGTGATCGGGTGGGACGGGTGGGGCAATCCTTATGGCATCTGCCAGTCGTCGGGACGGATGGTGGTCGAGGATCACGACGTCGGCGGCATCCACGAGATGGCCGAGTCCTTCGTCGCATTCTTGGTCAGAGGCTTGATCGAGAGCGAGCGCAGGGCTACGAGTTCGTGAGGGTCTCTGCCGTGCGACGTGATCCAGGAGGGGCTGACCGTGACGAAAGTCGCCTTGAGAGCATTCAAGACGATCATGCCGTCTACGATCCGTCATTCGTGACTTGCGCAATCGTTCGCCTGCGCGAAGACGAGGAGACGACCGGCACGAGACTGACGACACTCTTACGAGACATCGGCATGCTCGGGGACACAACGCGAGATATGCAGTTGCGGTGGTCACCTGAGTCCGTGCCGGTGCAACTGGCGCTCCTAGACAGCAAGGTCACCGAGCATGCGGCTTATGGCGTAGCATTCGCAATCGTGGCTTATTATGCCGGGCTTCGCGTCACGAGCGTTGCACAAATCGGTGATCACTTCGATTTCTTCGTTAGCCACAAAGACGAGGAGTTCGGACTAGAGGTTAGCGGCACCCGCCAAGCAAATCTCGAATCGCTACACGGGAAGAAAGTCAAACAATTCCGCACCAACCCCTTCGGGTATAATGGGTACGTAGTTGTCGTGCGGTTCGCCAATCGCGCGGCAATCTTCTCCTATCAATCACTTGAGGAGCCGGAGCGTGGGCCAGCTACCGCCTAAGGGTATTCCGCGGCGCGGGATCGATGCGGCCTTCGAGGCCGACGAGGCACGCAAGTCTCGTTTGATCTTGGAGGGCCACGCGCTGCGAGAGCAGAAGCAGCACGAGCTGGCCGCGGCGAAGTTCGCCGAGGCTGCGACAATTGAAGAGCAGTTAGCCGCCCGTTGCGAGGAGCTGGCCCTGAGCGAGAAGTCGTTGATCCATCGCTTCAGCGCCGTGAGTTGCTGGGCGCAGGCAGGCAACTTCTACGCGGCCATTGCCTTGGGAGACGAACTCCTCGCGCGAACCGACTTGCCGGCTCGCTTGCGCGAACAGGCGGTCAAGTATGTCAACACGCTGCGCAATCGCAGGAGCGAGTGGTACCACGAGTTGTTGCACGCCGCCGGACACTCGTAGCCATCCAGCCGTCGCCCAGAAAACGGACTGGCCCCCTCGGGCGCTCTCTAGTCGTCCTCTGTTCTCTCTGCTCTCTCCTGTTCAAATGCCCCCGGCCGCCAAGGGCGTTGCTCCGTCCACAACGCTCGCTGGCGTTCCTGCTCCAGTTCCTCGATGAGGGCAAGCTGCCGGGCCTGCTGGAGGCCGTTCCAGGATCGCAGGATCACAAACGCCGCCAGGATCGCTAACCAATAGTCCTGCCAGATCAAGAGCGGCACGAGGAAGCCGGCGCCCGTTAGCAGGCCCACGATGCTGACCACCTTCAGGCTGCGGGCGTGGCCGATGAAGAACCACAGCAGGGCTTGCAGGATCTGCCCGCCGTCGAGCGGGTAAATGGGCAGCATGTTGAACACCAGCAGCCCGGCGTTCATGAGCATGAGGGTATACAGGAATTGAGAAACGTCGATCGCCGCCGCTGCTTCGGTCGTGCCACTGGCGATCTGCCAAGCTTCGCACAGCAAGAACGAGCCCACCGTGAGGGGCACCAGCAGCACATTCACCAGCGGGCCGGCTGCAATGCTCCACAGGACGGCGCCCGGCCGCGGCGGGGGAGCCACGAAGGCGATGCCGCCCAGCGGCCAAAGCACGATCGTATCGGCCCTGCCGCCGACCGACCGGCAGGCCAGCGCATGGCCGAACTCGTGCAGCAGCACGATGCCGAAGAGCGCCAGGTATTCGGCGACGTTCCAAACCCGCGAGCTATAACTGCTGGTGCGGAGCGAAAGCTCGACGGCCGCCACCGCCAGCCACGACCAATGGACGAAGACGTCGATTCCCGCGAAGTGGAGCAAACGGAACGAGCCCTGAGAAGGTCGCGTCAAGGGCGTCATAGCTTCACCGGCGGCTCAGGTCAGCAGCGAACTGAAATGCGAAGGCACGGCGATCGGAAGAAGACCGATTCCGTGTGGTGCGTCGAAACCCATCTTAACCGACCGAGGCGCGGATTGTCAGTCGAGGTGTATCACCCTCGACAAGCTCGGCGACCCCGCCGCTCACGGCAGCCAGCCCGGCACGGCGCAGGGCATCGCTTCGCCGTTTGCACCAGCGTTTGCACCAACTTGGTGCAAACCGAGAACAAACCAGACCATTCCTGTCAAAACGGCAGGCGAGCAAGACGAGCGCTCGCCGCGGCGGCAGTGCCGCCGCAAGTGTCGCTGCCGTCAAAAGAAACAACCCGCTGACACTCGCTGCCAACGGGTTACATGAGGAGCGGGCGAAGGGACTTGAACCCTCGACATCCAGCTTGGGAAGCTAGCGCTCTGCCAACTGAGCTACGCCCGCAATGGCCCCTAAGGCCCTTAATACTCTAGCGGCCAAAGGACGCTTTGCAAGTTCGCGCGCGTTGAACAGAAGCCCCGCCGGCTCTCCAAGAAGCCGGGCTTCTTTCTCGTCAAAATGAGGACGCCGCCACCCCGCCGCGGGTGATTGCTGGACATTCTTTTCCGGCGGAACGTACAATGCCCTTTCCCTCCTGAGGACCCCGCCCATAGAAGCCCGCCCATGAGAGCCCGCCGATGAGAGCTGCTCGCTTTTTGCTTCTTATGCTGCCCACCACGTTCGCCCTGGGGCTGATGTCTCAGGTTGCCTGCCTGCGGGCCGACGAACGGGTGCAGTTCAACCGCGATATCCGGCCGATCCTTTCGAATAATTGCTATAAGTGCCACGGGCCGGACAAGATCCAGCGCAAGGCCGGGCTGCGGCTCGACAAGTCGGAAGGGGCCTTTGCCAAGCTGGAATCCGGCGGTACGCCGATCGTGCCGGGCAAGCCGGGCGAGAGTGAGCTGCTCCGCCGCATCACCTCGGCCGACGATGGCATGCACATGCCGCCGCCGGAGACCGGCAAGAAGCTCACTGCGCGGCAGATCGATCTCTTGAAGCAATGGATCGAGCAAGGGGCGCAGTGGCAGCCCCACTGGTCGCTCATCACGCCGACGCGGCCAAGCTTGCCGGCGGTGAAGAACTCGGCCTGGGCGGTGGGCGCGATCGACCGTTTCATTCTGGCCCGGCTGGAGCAAGAGGGGCTGCAACCCTCTCGCCCGGCGGACAAGGAGACGCTCATCCGCCGCGTGACCTTCGACCTGACCGGCCTGCCGCCGACGCTGGCGGAGGTGGATGCCTTTCTGGCCGACAACTCGCCGCAGGCCTACGAGAAGGTCGTGGATCGGCTGCTCCGCTCCGAGCGCTACGGCGAGCATCAGGCCCGCTACTGGCTCGACCTGGCCCGCTATGGCGACACGCACGGCCTGCACTTCGACAACGAGCGGGCCTTGTGGAAGTACCGCGAATGGGTGATCGACGCCTTCAACAAGAACCTGCCGTTCGACCGCTTTGCCGTCGAGCAGTTGGCCGGCGACCTGCTGCCCGGTGCAACCGTCGAGCAGCAGATCGCCACCGGCTTCAACCGCTGCAACGTGAGCACGAGCGAGGGGGGCTCGATCGACGCAGAAGTCCTCGTCCGCTACGCGGTGGACCGCACCGAGACGATGTCGTCGGTCTTTCTCGGCCTGACGCTCGGCTGCGCCGTGTGCCACGATCACAAGTTCGACCCCGTGACGCAGAAGGAGTTCTACCAACTCTTCGCCTTCTTCAATTCGGCAGCCGACGCGGCCATGGACGGCAACCAGTTCGCCCCGCCGCCGATCCTCAAGGCCCCCTCGGCCGACGACGCGGCGCGGCTGAAGCAGTTCGACCAACAGATCGCCGCGGTCCGCAAGCAGATCGCCGACGAAGTGGCCAAGGTGCAGTACACCGAGCCGGAGCCGAAGGCCGAGACCGTGTCGGTCGAGCCCAAGGAATTCGTGTGGATCGAGGACGCCGCCCCCAGCGGCGCGCAGCTCCAGGGCGATTCGCCCTGGGAGTTCGTCGGCAAGCCGCACCCCGTCTATAGCGGGCAGAAGTCTACGCGTCGCCAAGCTGCCGCCTTGAGCCAGCACTTCTACACGGGGGCCAGCCCCGGCCTGAAGATCGGCGAGGGGGACAAGCTCTTCGCCTATGTTTACATGGACCCGAAGAACCCGCCCAAGACGGTGATGCTCCAGTTCAACGACGGCATCTGGGAGCATCGGGCCTTCTGGGGCGACGACTTGATCCCCTTCGGCAAAGACGGCAAAGAGAACCACCTGAAGGTCGGAGCACTGCCCAAGGCAGGTGAGTGGACGCGGCTGGAAGTCGCCGCCGCCGCCGTGGGCCTGAAGCCCGGCACGGTGCTCAACGGCTGGGCGTTCACCCAGTTCGGTGGCCTGGTGTATTGGGACAAAGCCGGCAGCGTCACCCGCACGCCGCAAAACGGCCAGGGCTTCGAGTCGCTGGCCAAGTGGGAGGCCTACGAGCGGTCGCTCAATCAATCGGCCGTGCCGCCGCCGGTGCGCGAGGCCGTCAAGGTCGAAGCCGCCAAACGGAACGACGCGCAAAAGAAGCTGGTCCGCGACTATTTCCTGGAGAACGTCTACATCAAGACACGGCCGATGATCGACCCGCTCCGCCAGCAAATCGCCGAGTTGGAGAAACAGCGGCAAGCGGCCGAGGCCGCCATCCCCGTCAGCATGGTGATGGCCGACCTGCCGCAGCCACGGGAGACGCACGTGCTGATCCGCGGCCAGTACAACAAGCTCGGCGAGCGGGTCACGCCGGCCGTGCCGGCCGCCTTCCCGCCGCTGCCGGAGAAGGCCCCGGCCAACCGCCTCGGCCTGGCCCAATGGCT
>JBGQHD010000432.1:0-5160 GCA_041497795.1 Planctomycetia bacterium | reverse complement strand
TGCTTCCGCGACGAAGACTTGCGGGCGGACCGCCAGCCGGAGTTCACGCAACTCGACCTGGAGATGTCGTTCGTCGATGCGGACGACGTGATCGGCATCATCGACGGCCTGGTCGCCCGCACGGCCAAGGAGGTGCTGGGTCTCGACGTCAAGCTGCCGCTGCCGCGGATGACGTACGACGAAGCCATGCAGCGTTACGGCCACGACGCGCCCGACCTGCGGTTCGGCATGGAGCTGATCGACGTCACGGACCTGGCCAAGGAATGCGAGTTTCGCGTCTTCCGCGGCGCCGCCGACGCCGGCGGCCGGGTGCGCGGGCTGAATGCCAAGAGGGCGGCCGAGAAGTACTCGCGCAAAGTCATCGACGAGTTGACCGAGTTCGTCAAGCACGACTTCGCCGCCAAGGGGCTGGTTTGGTTCAAGGTCGAGGCCGATGGCAAGCTCGGCGGCAGCTCGGCCAAGAACTTCAGCGAGTCGCTGCTGGCCCAGCTCGGCCAGCGGATGGGTGCCGAGCCGGGCGACCTCTTGCTCTTCGTCGCCGATGCCTTCGACATCACCTGCAAAGCGCTCTATGGGCTTCGCAAGCGCCTTGGTGCCGAGCTGAAGCTCTACGACCCGCAGGCGATGCACTTCTCCTGGATCGTCGAGTTTCCCATGTTCGACTTCGACAAGGATGAGCAACGCTGGGTGGCCATGCACCATCCGTTCACCGCGCCGCGGCCGCAAGACCTGGCAATGCTCGCGAGCGACCCGGGCCGGTGCCGAGCGCAGGCCTACGACCTGGTGATCAACGGCTCCGAAGCCGGCGGCGGCACCATCCGCATCCACGATGCTGCGGTGCAGCAGCAGGTCTTCAGCCTGCTGGGCATCGACGAACAAAAGGCCCGCGAGCGTTTCGGGTTTCTGCTCGACGCCCTACAATACGGCGCGCCGCCCCACGGCGGCATCGCCTTGGGCATCGACCGCTGCGTGATGCTGTTCGCCAAGCTGGACAACATCCGCGACTGCATCGCCTTCCCCAAGACACAAAAGGCCACGGACCTGATGACCGAAGCCCCCGGCGAAGTCGAGCCACGGCAGTTGGACGAGCTAGGCATCCAGATCAAAGCCAAGAAGTAGGTGCCGCCTGCCGGGCGGCACAGAGCCGCCCTTGCGCGGCACACGAACCCAGGCAACGGAGTACCCCATGCGATGTTTCCCGGTCCGCCTCGGCTGCTTGGCGACTGCCTTGCTCATTCTCGCCGGCTGCGGCGACAGCAAGACCGACGAAAAAACAAAGACCAAGTCGCCGCCGGTTGTAGCGGCAAAGACCACCGATGGGGGCGCCAAAACGTCGGTCGCCCTGCCGCCCAAGCCCAAGCCCGAGATCACCAAGGTGGCCCTGACGGCCGAAGAGGAAGCCACCTGCCTGGTGAAGCAGAACGGCCAGTTCCCCGACGCGAAGTTGAAAGATCTCGCCGGGGCGGACCGAGCGCTGTCGCAGCTTCGCGGCGAGCGGGCCACCGTCGTGCTTTTGTGGAGCAACCAAAACCGTGCCAGCAAGGTCGCGTTGCAGACGCTCTCCGAAAATGCCAGACGGGAGGTGCTGCCCGGCGTTCGGCACGTCGGCGTCTGCGTGGGCGGCGATGTGGGGCAGGCCAAACAAGCCGCGGACCAAGAGGGGACCCCGTTTCCCGTGCTCCTGGACACGGACTTAGCGCTATTCAAGCAGGTGGTCAAGCTGCCCGAGGGGAAGGACGCGGCCGACGTGCTGCCGCGGGTTTTTCTCTTGAATCCTGGCGGAAAGGTCCTGTGGATGAGCCTGGCGTTGCAGGACGCGGACAATCGCGACTTGAAGCTGGCGCTCGAGTTTGTGCTCCAACAGGACGCGCCCAAGGGTGGGGAGTAGAATCAACAGATCGTGGAAACCTCGCCGGCGGACAGGAGTGTCCGCATTACCAGAGATGCACGCCATGTCTCAGCCACTCCGCCCCGAACAGCTTCGTCACGTGCAGTTCGTCCCGATCACGGGGTTCGACGCCCAGGGCGCGCTTAATCTCGCGGTGATGCGGGAGAACACTCAGCGGCTGCTGGCGGCCGGCGCGAAGGTCTTCATCCCCTGCGCCGGCAGCTCGGAGTTCCATAGCCTGTCGGCCGACGAGATCGTGGCCGCCGTCAAAATGACGCGCGAGGCGGTCGGCGATGCGGCGGTCGTGATGGCCCCCCTCGGCCTTCAGGTGGGCCATGCCATCGACGTCGGCCGACGGTCGCTGGACGCCGGGGCCGACTGCGTGCTGGTGATGCCGCTCTCGGCGCCGTATCTCTCGGACGCCGGGGCGCGCGATTACTATCACACGCTGCTGAGCGAGCTGGATTGCCCGCTGCTGATCTATAAGAAGAGTGACATCCCCTCCGACCCGCTGCTGCTCGAGCTGGCCGGCCATCCGGGCGTGATCGGCGTGAAGTATGCCGTGAACGACATCGACGCCTTCCATCGCGTGGTGCGCGACGATGAGGGGCGAATCGACTGGTTCTGCGGCTCGGCCGAGCGGTACGCGCCGTTCTTCATGCTGGCCGGGGCGACGGGCTACACCAGCGGCGCGGGCAACATCTGCCCACACCTCACCCTGGCCATGTTCGAGGCCTGCCAGAGCGGCGACTGGGCCCAAGCCATGCGCTTGCAGCAGATCATCCGGCCGATCGAGGATTACCGCGCGAAAGCCGGCAGCTCGTACAACGTCTCGTTCCTGAAATACGCCGCCCGACGAGTGGGCCTGAACTTCGGCCCCCCGCGCCCGCCCCAGCGCCGCCTGACGGCCGAGGAGCAGCGCGAAATCGACGCCCTGCTGGAGCCGATCCTGGAGGCCGAGCGCGAACTGGCCGAGGCCCCCGCGGGCGTGAGGTGAGTCCGCGCTCAAAGCTGCTCGACCCGCAGCTCATGCTCGGCCAAGAACTGTTCCGCTTCAGCGCGGCGGAACACCGTTTCCGTGGCCCCGATGCCGCGCACGCAACTGGCGCCCAGGGCGCTGCCCCAGCGGAGGCACCCCACCGGATCGAGGTCCTGCAACAACCCCGCGATGTAGCCCGCCGTGAAGGCGTCGCCGGCCCCCGTGCCGCCGACGAAGGGCACGTCGTAGACATCAGCCCTCACGCGGATCTTGCCGCCGCCGGGCGGGTCCGCGGCCAGCACGGTCCCGTGCTCGCCGCAGGTGATCACGGCCGCCCCGGCGCCGGCCGCCAGAAACCGTTCGGCCTGAGCCAGCGGGTCGGAAAGGCCCGTCAGAGTCTTGGCTTCGTCGTCGTTCGGCAAGAAGACGTCGGTGTGGCCTAAGAGGCGGGCAATGTCGGCCCAATGATCGCGCGCATCGGGCAGCACCACGTCCAGCACGGTCCGCACGCCCGCTTGCCGGGCCTGGCGAAACAACTCGGTCAGGCCGTCTTGCCGCAGGCCGGGCATCAGCAGGTAGCCGCCGACGTAGAACACCCGCGCCTGGGTCACCAGCTCGACGGGAATGTCTTCGGCCCGCAGCTCGCCGTTGGCGCCGATCATGTGGATGAAGCGGCGGTCCTCGCCTCGGACGTTGACGATCAGCGTGCCGGAGGTGCCCACGCCCGCCGCGCGCCGCACGTGCCGCGTGTCGATCCGCTGGGCGGCCAGCGTCTCGACGATGAACTGGCCGAAGGGGTCTTCCCCCACGCAGCCGAGGATGCCCACGCGCACGTCGAGTCGAGCCAGACCGATCGCCGTGTTGGCCGCGCAGCCGCCGATCTGCAGCGGCAGCTCGTCGGTCAGCACCAGCTCGCCCGCGGCCGGCAGGTGGTCGATCGGGGCGCACAGGTGGTCGGCCACCAGAATGCCGGCGCAGAAACAGTCGATGCTGGTCGTGGCGCCGGTGCTGGCAGGCGTCGTTGCTGGCATGGGTCGGAGTGCCGTCGTCGAAGATTGTTCAGTTCGTCCCGGTCGCGGGTCGATGTGCGCAAGTGGCGAGCGGTGTCCCAGTGCCGCGTGAGAAGCCCGGCTTCTCGAAGAAGCCGGGCTTCTGTGCTCGGTTGTCGCGGGCATTGCCAGCATGATGCAAGAGGCACGCTGCCGGCCGCAAGGGGTTGGCCGCCGATTGCGAGCCGGCGTAGCTGAACTCGCCAGAGTTCAGGGAAGTAGGTCCCGCGAGCCGAGCGGGACGGAAGCGCGAAGCATAGGTGGCCTATCCACGACCGGTGCCGCTCGGCTCGCGGCACCTACCGACTCCGGCTGCCACCCAGCGGAGGGCATGATGCGCGCCGCAAGAGCGATGGGGCTGTGGACGTTCCTGGCCACGATGATCGGGGCCGTGGCAATCAGCGTGGCGACGATCTGCATGGTGGCGGCGCAGGACGATTCGCCCCCAGCCCGCGTGGCCCGGTTGATTCCGCTCTTGGGCTCCCCCTCCTACGCCGAACGGCGGCTGGCCACGGACGAGCTGGAAAAGCTTGGCCCCCTGGCGCGCGAGCCATTGCAGAAGGAAGCGGACTCCGCCGACCCGGAAATCCGCCGCCGCGCCCGCGAGCTGCTGAGCAAGCTGCGCGTGGCCGACCTGTGGGAGCCGAGCCGGGTCAGCATCCACTGCCAAGGCGAATCGGGCCAGAAGGCGCTGGCCCAGATCGTCCAGCAGAGCGGCAACCGGGTCGCCGGCGGCGATCCGCCGTACCCGTTCCGCGACGCCCCGCTGACGCTGTCCGCGACGAACGCCCCGTTCTGGTCGGTGCTGGACGATCTCTGCCGTCAGTCAGGCAATTACGTGCGGCCCTATTATGACCACCGCAAGCCAGGCTTCGCGGCCGTGGCCGGACCGCTGGGCAAGTTCCCCCTGGCATACGCGGGGCCGATCCGCGGACGCGTGACCGGGGCGCGGCGGATGTTCACCGAAGAGCTGGACCACGAAAAGGGCACTTCCGAAGTCACGCACAACTTTCAGCTCACGATGCAGTTCACCTGGGAGGACCGCTTCCGCCTGGTCGCCTTCCGCTCGCAAGCCGAGCTGCTGGACGCAATCACCGACACGGGCGCCAAAGTGACGGCCCTCGGCATCCCCTGCTCCGACTGGGAGGCGGCCGCCGAGAGCAGCCGCCAGGTCTCAATGGCCCTGTCGCTGCGGCCGCCCCCCACCGCGGCCAAGCAGCTCGACGTGCTCCGCGTGCGCTGGG
>JBGQHD010000431.1:0-5176 GCA_041497795.1 Planctomycetia bacterium | reverse complement strand
CGTCGCAGCCCCGCTCGAAGTCACTTATCAGTCTGCTTGGAACGTGTTCCCCGCCGCGTTGAAAGGGCTGCTGGAGAATATATCCCACATTGCGCCGGATTAGCGAGAGTCCGGCAGATGGCTGGCGTACACAACAGGCAAAGAAGAATCATCCACAGATTTCGCAGATTGCACAGATTTCGACGAACACACTGCCCCGTCTGTGAAATCTGTGCAATCTGTGGATTCCTTCAAGAGCTGCCACGAACGTGTAGTACAACGAGGCCACACACCTTGGCTAACGGGCGCTGAGTGCCCCCGTTTCGAAGGAAGACTGCGGCTGGCGGCGAAGCAGCGAGGCGCCCGAGGCCTCTTTCACCATCGCCTCCAGGCGGCGGACGAACTCCAGATCGTTCGTCAGGCAGGGATGCTTGTATTGCTCCAGCGAGCCGCCGCGGCGCAGCCGATTAGCTCGGAAGACTTCCCACGCCCCTTCCGGCACGGCGTGCACCGCCAGCGGGCGGAGCCGCTGGCTTTCGAGCCGCTCGCGGTACTCGATGTTCATCCGGCCGATGTGCCGGTCCACGCGCGAGGCCAGCTCCTTGCGGCGCTGCATGTAGGGGCCCGGCTCCAGCAGCAGCACGTAGCCGGGCGGGTCGTCCCAGCGGGGGGCCACGGTGAACAGGCCGAAGCTCATGCCCATGGCTTCCATCGCCCGCCGCACCGAATCGGCCACCTGGTATTCGCTGAGCTTCTCGCCGGTGATGCTGGAGAAATGCGAGCCTTTGTTCAGGAAGGTCAAGAGCGGCGCCTGCCCCTGATAGCCCGTGCACTCCACCAGGTCGAAGATGTCGTAACGATAGAACCCGCTGGACGTGGTGAGGACGACGAAGTAACGCTTGCCGATCTCCAACTCGTGGGCTTCGAGGACGATCGGGTCGGGGCGGCCGTGCTCTTCCTCGGGGATGAACTCGAAGTATTGGCTCGTGTAGTCCAGCACGCCGGCGCTGGTGTTGTCTTCCAGCGGGATGGTCATGCGGCCCTCGCTGGCCGACAGCCCGTGGTCGCGGACCGGGAGATCGCCGTAGACCTCGCGCAGCGGCGGCAGGTAGGCTCCCACCGAGCCGCCGGTCCATACCGAGAGCAGCTCCAACTGCGGCCAGTAGTCGCGCGGCAAGAGGTGGCCCGTGCGCTCGACGATTTGCTCCAGCTCGCGTGCCCGCTCCCGGTTGGGCCGCAGCCGCCAGCGGAGCGCCCGGCGGACCTCGCCGGGCACGTCGTATTTGTCGCTGAGCGTGCCTTGGTGGATGTCGCGAATCAGTGTCTCGCGGTCGCGGTCGGCGATCTTGGCCAGCTCGACCAGCGTGCTGGGGTTGGCCGTGATCAGACTGCCGATGTTTCGCTTGAGCAGCGCCAGCCGCAGCGACACGTAGTGCTTGGCCAGCGGGTCGTTGACCTTCATCAACGGCCGGGTGTTCACGAACACCACGCGGGACACGAGCGGCGACATCTCGGACGCCAGCCCGCTGATGCTGCCGCAGGGGATGCCGCCATCGGTGTACGACTTGCGCCAGTCGCTGGAAAGTTGCAGGCTCCACCGCTGGAGCAGGGGCCGATGGTCCCAGAACACGGCCGAGCCCCACAGGTTCCAGCCCTGGCGGTACTCGGCCACGAACTCGCGCGTGATCGGGATGTACTTCGCCTGCCCGGTGGTGCCCGAGGTCATGCTAAACATCAGCACCTGGGTGCCCGGCCCGAACATGGCCGAGGTCTCGCCCCGCTTCACGCGATCGACGTAGGGGCGATAGTCTTCGTAGCTGCTGATGGGGAGACGGCGAAAGTCGGCGAGCGAGCGAATCTTCGCGAAACCCAGCCGCCGGCCGAAATCGCTTTCCGCGTTCCGGCGCAGCTTATCGAAGAGGACCTGGCGTTGGGTTGTGAAGGAGCGCGAAGTGCCGGCCACGAACCGCTGGACGTGCCGGTATCGTGCCCGAATAACCCAGTTGCGCCAGGCCATGGGGAAACCTCCGAAGTCGCGAATCCTCTCGCGACGTCACCCGCATCCTGCGCCGCGAGTCTCCTATCAAGCCCTCCGCATGTCGGCTTCCATACATAGCTTCGGCATAATGCCACTGTCAGCTTAGGATATGCTAGTCGCCTCAAGTAACCCATTCAACGGGTTTTTTCGGGTCGCTGCTGATTTCCCGAACGCTGCATTCCGTTTGAGTGTTGCTCAGGGCACAGCCGCACCAGTCGATAAAGTCGTCCACGTACTGCTCTCTGGCGGGGCCGAATTCGAAAGTGTGGGCGGCTTCAGGATATTCAACGAGCTGCTTGTGGGGGTTCGCCAGGCGGTCGAAGAATTCGCGCGTCCGGGCATTGTCGATAATACGGTCGCGGCCCGCCAACATCAGCAGAATCGGAATTGCCGGGACGTTCTCCGCATTTTCCGCGTATTGGCCAAGTTCCAAGTTGGCCCGCGCAGCCCGCACCGTCAGCCGACGCAGCACCAAGGGATCGCGATCGATCCACCGCTGCCAGGACGGGTCGTCCGTGAAGAGATGAGAATCCTGCAGGGGGATCGTCACGCGCCGTCTTCTGGCAGGCGTGTGGCTGGCCAAGCCGACGGCCCAGCGTTGCAGCCAGCCAGCACCGAACTTCGAGAACATGCCGGGGCAGACCAGCGCCAAGCCGCGAAGCAGATCAGGATGCCGCGAGGCAACCGCCAGCGCCAGCTTGCCTCCCCAGGAAATGCCGCCCAGGATTGCCGGCCGCCGGTCACGGGACGCTACGCCGATATAGTCGGCCACGTCTCGGACCCAGGTGTCGAGCGAATCGACGTCGCCACGGGCCGCGGCATTCAGCCCCGAGCCACGCCGGTCGAGAAAGTGCACGTCGAAGCCCGCCGCGGCGATGCGGGCACAGCTCGATTCGTACCAGCCGCCGTGGCTGACGATACCGTGCAGGAAGAACACGCGGGCAAGTGAGCCAGCACGTGGACGAGTCTCTCCGAGACTTGCATTCGTGTCTCGGAGAGACTCGGCCACGTGCGGCGAGCGGCCATCCGGCGGCAGCCCGGCATCCCAAACGCGCGAGAAACAGCGATACCCGTCGTGGGCTAACCAGGAACCGATGCGTGGAAGACGCGGTTTTGAGTCCACTGCGGAGCGTGCTCAGACTCTGGTGTAGGGGAGGCATGTCGCCCAGGCCGGTCGGCTTTGACAAGTCCCGACAGGCATCACAGTATAATCGGCCGGAGAAGACCCAGGTCTGCCGCCGCCACGTCGAGAGGGTCGTCAACCCGCTGCTCAAGTCGCTCCGCGGCAAGGCGGCGCTGACGATGTACAGCCTGCCTGGCAAAGAAGACGCCGATCCCCGTCATCAAGGAAATTGAGGTGGACCCCAGCGACGTGGTGATTTATGACGGGGAGGGCCAAGCCGGAGGCTTGGCAGCCATTAGCCGGGGGTAAGCGGAGCGCCACCCCCGGTCGTCGCGGCGGCGTGAGGCACCGCACCCTGGAGGGGTGCCAGCGACGCTTTGTCGGTAAGCCCTCGCTTGCACCCCTGCCAGGGTGCCGTTGTACGTCACCATCCCGTTCCAGCGGTGCGCTTCGCGACCGCCGGCTAATGGCTGGCAAGCCTCCGGCTTGCCTGTCGTGGGGCGTGCAGAAGTTGTCTGTCCTAGGGCGTGCAACAATGGAACACCAGCGAACCAGCCTCCGCAGCCAAATCGTCATTCCCGCCCGGCTCCGCTCTACGCGGCTGCCGCGGAAGCTGCTGCTGCGCGAGACGGGCAAGACGCTCATCCAACACACCTACGAGGCCGCTTGCCGCGCACGGCGGCCGCGCGGCGTGCTGGTGGCGACGGACGCCGAGGAAATTCTCGCGGAAGTGCAGTCGTTCGGCGGCCAGGCGCGGATGACCGGCCGCGAGCTGGCCAGCGGCACCGACCGCGTGGCCCAGGTGGCCCGCGAGCTGGCCGACGTGGACGTGCTGGTGAACGTGCAAGGGGACGAGCCAGAGATCTCCGGCGCGGCCATCGACTTGGCCGTGGAGCTGCTGGAGCGCGATCCGCGGGCGGTCATGTCCACGCTGGCCACGCCGATCCGCAGCCGCCAGAAGCTGGAAGACCCCGCCTGCGTCAAGGTGGTCTTCGACCAGCAGGGCCGGGCGATGTACTTCAGCCGCAGCCCGATCCCCCGGCCCCGCGAGTGGGACGACGCCTGGCTCCAGCACACGCCGGCCGTGTTCCACCAGCACATCGGACTGTATGCCTATCGCCGCGATTTCCTCCTCGAGTTGGCCGCCTTGCCGCGGGCGACGCTGGAGATCGTCGAGAACCTGGAGCAGCTCCGCGTGCTGGCGGCCGGGCACTCGATCCTGGTGGGCGTCATCGACGAGCCGAGCATCGGCATCGACACGCCGGCGGATTACGCGGCCTTCGTGGAGCGGGTGCGCTCGCGCGCCGCGTAGGCCATGAAACTCCGCCGCCTGCCCGAGGACTTTGCCGTCGAGGAGCTGACCGAGGTCGTGCCCGACGGCGGCGAGTTCGCCCTCTACCGGCTGACCAAGCAGTCGCTGGGCACGCCGGAGGCCGTCGAGGCGGTGCTGCGGCGGCTGAAGCTGCCGCGAACGAGCATCTCGTACGGCGGGCTCAAAGACCGCCACGCCGTCACAGGGCAGTATCTGACGATTCGTCGCGGCCCGCGCCGCGGGCTCGAGCAGGAACATCTCAAGCTCGATTACCTCGGCCAAACTGCCCAGCCGTTCACGCCGCGCGACATCGTCGGCAACCGGTTTGCCATCGTCGCGCGAGACCTCACGGCCGTCTCGCTGGCTCAAGCGCAAGCGGCGCTGCCGCACCTCGAGCGGGACGGCGTGCCCAATTACTTCGACGACCAGCGCTTCGGCTCGCTGGGCGAGTCGCGCGAGTTCGTCGCCCGGCCGTGGTGCCTGGGCGACTACGAGCGGGCGCTGTGGCTGGCGCTGGCCGACCCTAACCCGCACGACCGGCCGGAAGACCGCGAGGAGAAGCGCATCCTCCGCGATCATTGGGGCCGCTGGGCCGAGTGCCAGGCCTTGCTGGCCAACCCGCACGGGCACGCACGTCGGGCTGACGCCGCGACGCTCGCCATCGCCGCGATCGTGGCCTTCATTGCCGACCGGCCGAGCGACTTCCGCGGGGCACTGGCCCGTG
>JBGQHD010000430.1:0-5176 GCA_041497795.1 Planctomycetia bacterium | reverse complement strand
GAGCGAAGAGCTTGACGGCCGGCCACGGCGCCGCGCTGATCCGATCCATCATCTCGACCCTCCGATCACACACCTTCGTCGCTCACGGCGCAACAGGAGCAGGCCCGCTCCGCGTGCCGCCAAAGTGGCCATCTCGCTCCGCGAGATGCGCCGTGGCGCAGGCTTTCCGGCCTGCCCGGCAGACAGGAATGTCTGCCCCACAAGACCACGAGACACGCTCATCTCGCGGAGCGAGATGGCCACTTTCGGACAACCCCTAAAACCGTCATCCACCTCATTGCCGACGCTAGCAGGTACGCATACAATTCCTTGGACTAGGAACCGAAGGTCGCGGTCCGCGTGGTCGGAGGACTGCGTCGTCACTAGGCGACAGTCGCCGGACCGTGTCGCCGCGATCTTCGTCTTTGTCGCCGCGGCGGAGCTGAGGGGACGGGCAAGCCAGAGGGTGGCCCGTCGGCCCACCTGCTCGCTTGGCCGGCGGTCACCCGGTCCGAATGGCATCGTGCCGCGGTTGTTTGAAGGACCGGTGTTTTGTCGCGGCCGCCGCGTGAGTGCCGCGCCCGATGCTATTCCTCTCCCGGGAGCGGCCCTGGCGGCCCCTTTGCCGGTCGGAGTTTGCGCTAGAAATACAGAAAGCACCAGAATGATTGCCGCCCGAAACACGCCCGGACATCCGGAGGTGCGGATCCCCGCCCTGGCCCGCGAGGCCATCCGGCGGGGCATCCGCCGTGGAGACGCCGTCGCCCAGCTCGAGTACCTGGGCTTCTCGCCGCGTTACATGAACCTGCTGGAGAACAGCCGGCTGAACATCATCTCGCTGGCCCAACTCATCGCCCGCAGCCGCGACGAGCTGCTGGAAATCCCCGGCTTCGGCGAAAGCGCCCTGCACCAACTGATGGACTGCCTGTCGCGCTACCACGAGGTGGAGGCGATGATCAAGCACCAGGAAGCCCACGACCGCCGCATGGCCGAAGCGGCCCGGACGTTTCAAGGGTACGAGGAGTAACGGCACGTGGTCGAGTCTCTCCGAGACTCGACGTTCCCGTCTCGGAGACTGCGGTCACCGCTCGCTAGGTCTTTGGAAGCCGATGGGCCGCCGCTTGGCTGCCGCAGGTGGGGTCATCAACTGACGTAATGCGTCGAAAACAACCTTGAACTGTCCGTCGTATCTCTTTTCTAAGGCGTCCAGCTTTCGAGCTAAATCGGCGTGGGAAGTCAACAACTGCCGGAGTCGTACGAAGGCACGCACGATCTCGATGTTGACCTGCACAGCGCGCTCGCTGTGCAAAACGCTCGAGAGCATGGCAACTCCCTGTTCGGTGAACGCGTACGGCCTGCGCCGCAGACCCATTTTCGCGGCGGGATTGGATATCACAAATTGTGATCTCCATTCCGCTAGCTCGCTTGCGGAGAGCTGGAACATGAAATCGGGCGGAAAACGGCTCAGATTGCGTTTGACCGCCTGCACGAGCACGCGCGTTTCCACGCCGTACATGCCCGCCAAGTCTCTGTCGAGCATGATCTTCTGTCCGCGGAGGAGCAGAATGGCCCTTTCGATTCGCTCGGAGGGGATCAGACTTTTCTGACGCGCCACTGCTGAACTCCAGGAGTTACTGGCCGGCAACTCACTTCCACAAATTCCGATCCAGCATCCGGTAGTTGATCGCCTCGCTGATGTGGTCCGGCAGGATCCGCTCGCTGGCGGCCAGGTCGGCGATGGTGCGGGCCAGGCGGAGGATCTTGTCGTGGGCCCGCGCCGAGAGGCCCAGCTCGTTGACGCTGGCTTTCAGCAGGCCCTGGCACTCGTCGTCCAGCACGCAATGCTTGCGGATGGCGCGGGTGTTCATCTGGCCGTTGTACCGCGTGCGCGTGCCGGCGAAACGCGGTCGTTGGATGCCGCGGGCGGCGATCACTTGCTCGCGCATGCTCTGGCTGGTGGTGCCGGGCTGGCCGGACGACAGCTCCTTGAACGGCACGGCCGGCACTTCGATGTGAATGTCGATGCGGTCCAACAGTGGCCCGCTGATCTTCGACATGTACCGCTCGATCTGCGGCACCGTGCAGTTGCAGTCGCGGCGCGGGTCGTTGCGGTATCCGCAAGGGCACGGGTTCAGGGCGGCCACGAGCATGAACTGGGCCGGGAAGGTCGAGCTCTCCAAGGCCCGCGAGATGGTCACGTGCCCGTCCTCCAGCGGCTGACGGAGCACTTCCAGCGTGCGGCGGTTGAACTCCGGCAGCTCATCGAGGAACAAGACGCCGTTGTGCGACATGCTGATCTCGCCCGGCATCGGAATGCTGCCGCCGCCGACCAGCCCGGCCTCGCTGATCGTGTGATGCGGGGCGCGGAACGGCCGCTTGGCCAGCAGGGCCTGGCCGCTGGGCAGCCGGCCCAGCGCACTGTAGATGCGCGTGGTCTCGATCGACTCGCCGGCCGACAGCTCCGGCAAGATGGTCGGCACGCGCTTGGCCAGCATCGTCTTGCCGCTGCCGGGCGGGCCGAGCATCAGCAAGTTGTGCCCGCCGGCCGCGGCGATGACGATCGCCCGCTTGGCCAGCTCTTGCCCTTTCACGTCGGCGAAGTCGTCCTCGTATACGCTGAGGGACTCGAACAACTGCGTGAGCCGCGAGGGGGCCGGGTCGATCTCCAGCTCGCCGGTGAAGAAGCCGACCGCCTGGGCCAGGCTGGTCACTGGGATGACTTCGATGTCCTCGACGACGGCGGCCTCGGCGGCATTGGCGGCCGGCACGATCACGCCGCGGAGCTTCTTGCCCTCGGCCGCGGCCATGGCCATCGAGAGCGCGCCCTTCACCGACCGGGCGCTGCCGTCGAGGGCCAGCTCGCCGACCACGGCGTATTGGCCAAAGCGTTCCGACTCGAACTGCCCGCTGCCGGCCAGAATGCCCAGCGCGATCGGCAGATCGAAGCTGGCCGCCTGCTTGGGCAGCTCGGCCGGGGCCAGGTTGATGACGATGCGGTTCTGCGGCCGGATGAAGCCGGAATTGACCATCGCCCGCTCGACGCGGTACGTGCTCTCCTTGACCGCCGCCTCGGGCAGGCCGACGAGCACCGTCTTTGGCAGAGCCCCGGGCGAGACGTCCACCTCGACGTCGACCGGCACGGCGTCGATGCCCCGCAGCGAAAAGGTGTGCAGAACGGCGAGCATGCGTGGGCCACGGATTTCGCTGAGGCGTCTGAATGCGCGCGGAGCAAGGCCCCGGCGCGACTCATTGTGGCCGCGTGCTGGGGCGACTTCAAGCAAAGGCGATGGGGCCGAGCCTCAATTTGTATTTTGCACTTTGCATTTTGCATTCATCGGCGCAGCAGCGCGCCTCGAATGCAAAGTGCAAAATGCAAAGTGAAAAATGCAAAGTGAAAAATGACGCGCCGCTCAGCCAACTCTACGCCCTCGGCTGCTGCTGCGTAACGCAGTGAACCGCCCCCAGCCCCAGGACGAGGTCCACGGCATACAGCGGACGGATTTGCCGGCCGGGGAAGAGTTCGGCCAAGCGCTCCAGCACGATCTTGTCGGCCGGGTCGCCGTACACGGGCGCCACGACCACGCCGTTGGCGATATAGAAGTTTAGATACCCGGCCGGCAGGCGCTGGCCGTTGAAATGGATGGGCCGCGGCATCGGCAGCGTCACCACCTCCAGCGGTCGGCCGTCCTGGTCCCGCATCTTCTTGAGGGCCGCCAGGTTGTCTTGCAGCCCACGGTAGTTCGCGTCGGCCGGATCGTCCTCCACGGCGGCGACCAGGGTGGTCGGATTGACGAAGCGGGCCAATTGATCGACGTGGCCGTCGGTGTCGTCGCCGGCCATCGTGCCGTCGATCCACAGCACGTGCCGCGCCCCGCAGTAGTCGCGCAGGTAGCGTTCCATGTCGGCCCGCCGCAGCGTGGGGTTGCGGTTGGGGTTCAAGAGGCACAGCTCCGAGGCCAGGATCGTGCCGCGGCCGTTGGCATCGATCGCCCCCCCTTCCATCACCACGCCCGGTTGAAAGCGGCGGAAGCCGAGCAGCTCGGCGACCCGCGCCGGCACGCGGTTGTCGTCGTCATAGGGCGGATACTTTCCGCCCCAGGCGTTGTATTCCCAATCGACAAGCGCGGGGGGCAGCGGTTGGGAACCGGGCGTTCTTGCAGCTAACTTCCCCTCACCCCGGCCCTCTCCCCAGGGGGGAGAGGGAGACTCGGCACCCGCCGTGCCGGTCGTCGCGCCCCCGACCAGGAACATCGGCCCATGATCGCGAGTCCAAGCGTCGTTCGTGGGAATGTCGTGAAGCTGGACGTTCGGCAGGCCACCCACGAGCCGTCGGGCTTCGGCCATCACCGCTTCGCCGCCGGCGAGGACGTGCACGGGCTCGAACTCGGCAATCGTCCGCGTCAGCTCGGCCCACACGGCCGGCACCGGCTCGAACTTGCCCGGCCAAGACGCCCGATTGTGCGGCCACGACAGCCAGGTCGCGGCGTGCGGCTCCCACTCGGCCGGAAAGCGATAGCCCAGCGCGGCCGGCGTGGCGGCTGAGGACTTGCTGCGTGTGCCCGGGGAGTCAGTCATCGAAACAGGCGCGAAGAACCAGGAAGCCAATCCGTGGCGAACTGCATCAGCTCGCCGCCAGCAGCTTTTTCTCCACCGTGGCAGGGAACTCCACCAGCACGAAGCGTGCCCCAGGATAAAGATAGTCCTCGCCGGACTCATCCACGACGCGCAGGTAGCCCTCGGATACGGCGTCGTCGTCGGGCAGCACGCGGTAGATCTTCCACACGTGCAGGTCGTCGTCGCCTTTGGCGTTCACGCAAACCGCAAACTTGGATCGTTGCTGCTTCTTGGCCATGGGAGTTCAATCTACTGGACATCGCCAATGATCTCGGCCAATGATCTCGAAGTCCATCGCCAAGGCTAGCGAAAGCGGTGCGGCGCGGCAATCTCACACACCAGCAACAAAAAAGGGGGCTTATGCCCCCTCAACCATTCGGTGTTGGTCTCTCAAAACGCCGTCCGCTGGAAGCTCTCTTTCCGCTGCTCGATCATCTGGCGGATTTCATCGAGCGCGGCCGCTTTGCTGGGCAGGCGGCGGAGGATGCCGACTTCGCGGGCCACCTGCGCCACTTCGCCCTTGCTCAGCAGGTCCAGCTTGCTGACTTCCAGGGCGATGGTCTCGTACTGCACTTCGTCGCTG
>JBGQHD010000429.1:0-5189 GCA_041497795.1 Planctomycetia bacterium | reverse complement strand
CGTAACGCGGGCCTTCACCTTGAGCTCGATGCCGTTTTTGGCCACGGCGGAAAGCATGTCTTGGGCGCTGCCCTTGGCGGGGCAGTCGATCACCTTGGGATTCACGCTGGTCTGCACCGCCTCCAGCACGTTGCGGCCGGCCAGGTCGATGGCCGTCGCCAGCTTGAAATCCAGGTCCACGATCTTGGCCTTGGCCGCGGCGATCATCGAGCGAATCACCAGCGGCACGTTGCCGCCGGCCAGGTAATGGGCCTCCAGCGCGCGGCTGGTGATGCCGGTTTCGGCCTCGCTGAGGCCCGCCTGCACCGCCATGATCTTGGTGCGGACCATGACCTCGGGCGGCACCTTGCGGAAGGTCATGCCGAGCAAGTCGAGGATGCCGATCCCCGCCCCCGTCGTCCACGACTGCACCAACAGCCGAAAGTATCGCGCGAACATCGCCAGGATCACCAAGACGACGATGAACGCCGCGAAGATGCCGACATACGGCAGGATCTCGCGCCAGTCCACGTTGGGGTCAACGGCGAAGATGAGCATGAGCAGCTCCACAAGAGGCGATCTGCGCCGCAGTCGTTCTGACGCGGCCGTCCGGACGTATCATTACGGCCGTCTGGTTAACATACTCGAACTGTGCGGACAAGGAAACGGGGGGTGGGAATGACGGCGAATGACGAAGCCCGAATGACGAAGGAATGACGAAGCCCGAATGACTCATGGATGGCTGCCAGGTTCGGTGACGCTGGATTCGTCATTCGAGATTCGTCATTCCCCATCATCCAGCTCATCTAGGTCAACCGAGCCCAGCGGCGGCAGGTCGCCCTGCTGGCTCGCAGGCGGGCGCGGCCCTGGCGGCGCCTCGTCATCCAGCACGCGGACCACCACCCGCATGCCGCGGACCTCGATCACCTTGACGATCTGCCCGGCCTCGATCGGCATGCCTTCGCTGACGCAATCGACGGTCCGGCCTTCGATCTCCACCGGCCCGCTGGGCAGCATCATGGTCTTGGCTCGGCCCACCTTGCCCAGCAGCAGCTTGAGCTGGCGCAGTTGCGGCGTGTTGGGCAGCACTTGCTCTGCGGTGGGCACGGGCAAGAGCACGCGCCGGCCCACGGGCGTATTGGGCCACCACTTGAAGCCGTAATACAAGGCCAGCGGGAACACGACCAGCGAGGCGCCCAGCACGATCGCCCCTTCGGCCGGCCCGGTGTAGAACGCCAGCGCGATGCCACCCACGGCGGAGACGACGGCGAAGAACCCCAACACCCCATACGAGGGGATGAACGTCTCCAGGACCAGAAAGCCCAGCGAGACGAGCATCAGCACGATGGCCCACAAGAGCGTATAGTCTGCTGACACGTGCAACGCCTCAATAGGTTCGATGGCTCAGCCGCTTCTCCATTCTTGTGTGATTGCCCCGTCGAGGGAAGAGCGCAGGCCCGGTAGGACGGATTTCCAATCCGTCCTGCCGCTCCGCCGGGGGCGGGCGACTGTTCGTAGTGCGGCCTTCAGGCCGTTGCTTGTCCACCAACCGTCGCATAGGATCGGCCCGTAAACGTGGAGGATTCTCGCCGCCTTGTCACCCCGCTTTGCGCGGAGGATACCGCCCATGACCGCCACGATTCGTCTCTATCAGCCCGCCGACCTGCCCCGCCTGCGGGAGATCACCGTCGAGGCCTTCAACGGCGTCTCGATCGACCAGAACGCCGAGCGGCACCTGGGCCTCATCAACGACCACGATTGGCAATGGCGCAAGGCCCGCCACGTGGACGAAGACGTGCGCCGCGACCCGCGCGGCACGTTCGTGGCGGTGGACGGGGACCAAATCCTGGGCTACATCTCCACCTGGATGGACCCGGAGGCCGGCATCGGCCACATCCCCAACCTGGCGCTCACGGCCGCCTCCCGCGGCCAAGGTCTCGGCCACCGGCTGATCGAGCACGCCCTGGACTACTTCCGCCAACACGGCCTGGCCGCGGCCAAGATCGAAACGCTGGACCAAAACCCCGTGGGCCAGCATCTCTACCCGGCCATTGGCTTTCGGGAAGTGGCCCGGCAGATTCACTACTTCATGCCGCTGGAAGAATAGCCCGAATGTGGCCGACTCGCTCTGCGAGTCGGACGGCAGCTAGCAGAGCGAGTCGTCCACACTTCATCTCGCGGAGCGAGATGGCTACTTTGCGCTAATACCTCGCCGAATCCTTCGCCGCCCCACCGGTCACAGCCTTTACGATCTGCTGCGCCTGCACCGTCATCATTCGCAGCTCGCTACCGATGGCGATGAACTGCATGCCTTGCTTGGCGCGGCGGAGAGCGGCTTCGGGGTCCATCGTGTGCATGCCGGTGGGGGTGCCGACTTGTTTGCCGACATCGACCACGCGCTGCAGGGCGGCTTCGAACTCCTGATCGGTCGCCTCTTTGCCGTCGGGCGCGCGCATATTGGCCCGCAGATCGACCGGGCCGACGAAGATCGCATCCACGCCGGGCAGGGCGTAGATTTCCGGGGCGTTGCGGACGCCCGTGGGGCTTTCGGTCTGAAGCACGACCAGGATTTCGTCGTTGGCCTTGGCGAAATACTCGCCGGCCGAGCAGTCGAAGTTCAACGCGTGCAGGCCGCCGCCGAGGCTGCGGTTGCCGGTCGGCGGGTACTTGGCGGCGCTCACCGCGATCTTGGCCTGCTCCAGCGTATCGACCATCGGCACGACGATGCCCCAGGCCCCGGCATCCAGCACGCGCTTGATGTAGTCGTGGTTCCCCTTGGGCACGCGGGCCAGCGGCACGCAGCCCGCCTCGGCGATCACGGCGAAATTGGCCGCCGCTTGTGACCAGTCGATCGGCGAATGCTCGATGTCCACCGTCAGCCAGTCGAACCCGGCCCGGGCCATCACCCGCGTGGCATACAGGTCACCCAGGGAAAGCCAGGTGCCGAACGACGGCTCGCCGGCGCGGAGTTTCTTCTTGACCGGATTGGTGCGCATGGTGCTTCTCGGAGTTCATCTACTGAGTTGATCTACTGCGGTTGATCTACTTCGCGCCAAAGCAGTACACGATGCCGTCGTCGCTGCCGATGACCAGCCGGCCGGCCGCGACGGCGGGCGAGGCCGTGAAACCGCCGCCGGCGACGTACTCCCACGTCGGCTTGCCGGTCTTGATGTCCAGGGCGTGCAGCCGGCCGCGAGCGGTGCCGAAGAACGCGACAAACTTGCCGCTATTGTCGCCGACGATCACGGCGGAGCCTTCGACGGCCGCGGGCGTGTTGTAGGTCCAGAGCGACTTGCCCGTTTTGGGATCCAGGCCGACGACAAACTTGCCGCGGTTGCCGACGACGACGATATCCTTGGTGACGGCCGCCGACGAGCGGTAGGCCAACTTTCGATCGGGGTGCTCGAACGTCCATTCGACGGCGGCCTTCCGCCAGTTGATGCCGAAGAACTTCTCCCCCTCGGTGCCGACGTAAGCCATGTCGCCCAAAATGGCGGGCGTGCAGCCGGTGGGATTGTCGATCGGCACGCCACCGGTGCTTTTGCCCGTGTCGAGGTCGATCATGTGCAGCGTGCCGTCGCAGCCGGCCACGAAGGCCCGGTTGCCGACGATGGTCGGGAAGCAGCGAATCTGGTCGCCGATCGTGTGCTTCCAGACCTGCTTGCCGGTCTTGGCCTCCAAGCAGTAGAGCGTGGCGTCCTGCGAGCCGAAGATCACGCGGTCTTTGTAGAAGTTGGCGCCGTTGTCGATCTGGGCCTGCGTGGCGAAGCTCCACTTCTGCTGCCCGGTGGTCGCATCCAGGCAATAGAACTTGCCGTCGTTATCGCCGACGTAGAGCAGGCCGTCTCGCGCGGCGACGGCGGCGTGAAAGCCCCCTTCGGTCTTGAATTGCCACTTCTCCTCGCCCGTGGCCAGGTCCAAGGCGTACAGCGGCCCGTTGAGACCGCCCAGGAAGACCGTGCCGCCCACGATGACCGCCGTGGCCTCGAAGGACTCGTCTTTGTCCTTGTAGGAGCGCTTCCACAATAGCTCTGGCTTGTCCGGCAGCTTGCTGGCCGAGACGCCGCGAGCGAGCGGGTCGCCGCGGAACAGCGGCCAATTGTCGCCGGGCAGTTTGGGATCATCCGCCGCGCCCGCTGGCGGGGCGTCATCCGCGATGGCCAAGGCGCTGCCGCCCGAGACGATCCACCAGCCGGCGCCCCCGGCCGCCAGACCGACGACCAGCGAGATCGACGCAATCACGACCAACCGCCAGCGAACATGGCTCTGCATGACAATCGCTCCCAGTGAACGGCGAGGCCGGTTGGGGCCTGCCCGGTTGCTCAACGCACGTTAAGGGTAAGTCGCCCAAGGCTGCCGGGTCAACAGGATGCCGTGCGTGTGGGCGACTCGCTCCGCGAGTCGCGTCAACTCGCGGAGCGAGTTGACCACACGGACTGATGTCCCGCCGCCGCCGTGCCGATAGGACCAATTATCGGCGACGCTTCGGCGTATCGCCGGCCGCCGACGATGCTATCTGCTATCGCGCGACGATGCTATCGTGCCGTGGCGCGGCTGGCATTGTCGGCGTATCGAGCCGCTGAACGATCCTCCTCGTCAACCGTTCCGTCGGAGGTGCCAACCCTAACGCGTGGGCCACCCTCAGCAAGCGCCTGTGCGCAGCACCGGCCGAGGCTGTGCCCGTCTCGCACTCGACTCCACCGTCGCAAAGTTGGCGAGGGGATTGATCACCGGGCCGCAAGTCGCTCGTGGAATGCGAGCGGCAAGCGGCTCTTTCCTTGCGCGGGTAGCTGAAGGCGTAAGCGCGTAGCTGAACTCGCCAGAGTTCAGCCACCCGAAGTCTGGGGACTTCGGCTACTTAAAACAGCTTCCGGCTGTCCAGCAGCAGCGTTACCGGCCCGTCGTTGATGAGCTGCACTTGCATCATCTCCCGGAACCGGCCGGTGGCGACTTCGATCCCCTGCTCGCGCACGCGGGCGACGAAGAGCTCGTAGAGCGACCGCGCGAGGTCCGGCGGCGCGGCGGCATCGAAGCTCGGCCGACGCCCCTTCCGGCAGTCGCCCAACAATGTGAACTGGCTGACGACCAGCATGTCCCCTTTCACATCGGCCAGCGAGCGGTTCATCTTGCCGGCCTCGTCGTCGAAGACGCGGAGCGCGACGATCTTGTCGGCCAGTTGCCGGGCATCATCCTCCTCATCGCCGGCCGCG
>JBGQHD010000428.1:0-5200 GCA_041497795.1 Planctomycetia bacterium | reverse complement strand
GCGGACGAGGGGGGCATCAGCGTCTCTCTGGGACACAAGCTGCGGCGAGGCACTCCTGCGATTCTAAACTGCCGCCTCTCGGCTGCGTAGGCCACGTGTGAGTAAGGCGGACACTCTTGTCCGCCGGATGGATCGCAAGCCGCCGGTCGGCGGCGGCGGACAGGAGTGTCCGCCTTACGCTGACTGAGTCCCTTGGAACGAGGGCCCGTTAACGTGTAAAACGGAAACTGTACGAAACGGACATTGCCTCAGGAGACACGGACATGGCGCCTCAATCCATCGCCGCCGAGAAGGAACGACGCCCCCGCCGCGCCGCCGGCGCCACGACCGCTACTGGCTCGCCGGCTCCCCTCTCGGCCGACGAGTTGCATAAGATCGACGCCTACTGGCGGGCGGCCAACTACCTGTCCGTCGGGCAGATTTATCTGTACGACAATCCGCTGCTGCGCGAGCCGCTCCGCAAAGAGCACGTCAAGCCCCGGCTGCTGGGCCATTGGGGCACCACGCCAGGGCTGAACTTTATCTACGCACACCTCAACCGGCTGATCAAGAAGCTCGACCTCGACATGATCTACGTCACCGGCCCGGGGCACGGCGGGCCGGGGATCGTGGCCAACACCTATCTGGAGGGCACCTACAGCGAAATCTACCCCAACATCTCGCAAGACGAAGAGGGGATGCAGCGGCTGTTCAAGCAGTTCTCGTTCCCCGGCGGCATTCCCAGTCACTGCGCGCCGGAGACGCCCGGCTCGATCCACGAAGGAGGCGAGCTAGGCTATGCGCTCAGCCACGCCTACGGCGCGGCGTTCGACAATCCCGACCTGATCGTGGCCTGCGTCGTCGGCGACGGCGAGGCCGAGACCGGCCCCTTGGCGACGAGCTGGCACTCGAACAAGTTTCTCAACCCGGCCACTGACGGGGCCGTGCTGCCGATCCTGCACCTCAACGGCTACAAGATCGCCAGCCCCACCGTGCTGGCCCGCATCAGCCACGAAGAGCTGGAGCAGCTCCTCCGCGGCTATGGCTACGAGCCGCATTTCGTCGAGGGGAGCGAGCCGGAGGCCATGCACCAGCAGATGGCGGCGACGCTGGACGTGGTGTTTGCGGAGATCAAAGAGATCCAACGGAAGGCCAGGGGTCAGGAGCCAGGGGGCAGGGGGCAGGAGTCAGGAGTCAGGGGACAGGAGTCAGGAGTCAAGGTACGGGAGTCAGGGGCACCGCAGCGCAGTTCTCCTCTGACTCGTGACTCCTGCCTCCTGACTCCTGGCCAAAGGCCCCGTTGGCCGATGATCGTCCTCCGCTCGCCCAAAGGCTGGACCTGCCCGGCGGAGATCGACGGCAAGCGCTGCGAAGATTATTGGCGCAGCCACCAGGTGCCGATGGGCGAGATGCACGAGAAGCCCTCGCACATCCGCGTGCTCGAAGAGTGGATGAAGAGCTATCGGCCCGAAGAGCTCTTCGACGAAGGCGGCCGTCTGCGGCCTGAGCTGGCCGAGCTGGCTCCGCGGGGCGACCGCCGCATGGGGGCCAACCCGCACGCCAACGGCGGCGTGCTGCTGCGCGACCTGCGGCTGCCGGACTATCGCCAGTATGCCGCCGAGATGCGCCAGCCCGGTGCGGCCGACGCCGAGAGCACGCGCGTGCAAGGCAAGTTCATCCGCGACGTGATGCAGCTCAACCTGGCGAACCGCAACTTCCGCATCGTCAGTCCGGACGAGAACAGCTCGAACCGCTGGCAGGACGTGTTTGAGGTGACCAACCGTTGTTTCCTAGGGGATATCTACCCGTTCGACGACCACCTCTCTCCCGACGGCCGCGTGCTGGAGATGCTCAGCGAGCACCAGTGCCAGGGCTGGCTCGAAGGGTATCTGCTCACCGGCCGGCACGGGTTCTTCAACTGCTACGAGGCGTTCATCCACATCATCGATTCGATGTTCAACCAGCACGCCAAGTGGCTGAAGGTCTGCAATCACATCCCCTGGCGGCGGCCGATCGCCAGCCTGAACTACCTGCTCAGCTCCCACGTCTGGCGGCAAGACCACAACGGCTTCAGCCACCAGGACCCCGGCTTCATCGATCATGTGATGAATAAGAAGGCTGAGGTCATTCGCGTTTACCTGCCGCCGGACGCCAACTGCCTGCTCTACGTGACCGACGAGTGCCTGCGGAGCCGCAACCTCGTGAACGTGATCGTGGCCGGCAAGCAGCCTGCCCCGCAGTGGCTGACCATGGACCAGGCGATCAAGCACTGCTCGGCCGGCATCGGCATCTGGGACTGGGCCAGCAACGACCAGGACGGCGAGCCGGACGTGGTGCTCGCCTGCTGCGGCGACGTGCCGACGCTGGAGACGCTGGCCGCCGTCGATCTGCTGCGGCAATACCTGCCGGAGCTGAAGGTGCGGGTCATCAACATCGTGGACCTGATGACGCTCCAGCCCCGCACCGAGCATCCGCACGGCCTGACCGACAAGGACTTCGACGTCCTCTTCACCAAGGACCGGCCGATCGTCTTTGCCTTCCACGGCTACCCGTGGCTGATCCATCGATTGACCTACCGCCGCACCAACCACGCCAACCTGCACGTCCGCGGCTACAAGGAGGAAGGGACGACCACCACGCCGTTCGACATGGTCGTGCTCAACGATCTGGACCGCTTCCACCTGGTCGGCGACGTGATCGACCGCGTGCCCAAGCTCGGCCCGCGGGCGGCCTACGTCAAGCAGGCCATGCGAGACAAGCTGACCGAGCACAAGCAATACATCTGCGAGCACGGCGAAGACATGCCGGAGATCAGCGGCTGGCGCTGGGGGCAGAAGCAGCCAGCCGCCGGCCGCCGCGGCTCGACCGAAGCGGATAACGCGTAGCAGGCACGCTCCGCGTGCCGTCCAAAGTAGCCATCTCGCTCCGCGAGATGTCTCGTCTCGCGGAGCGAGACGGCGACATTACGGCACACGGAGTGTGCCTACTACAATGCACATGCCCGACGCGCTGCTTGTCCTCAACGCCGGTTCTTCGAGCCTCAAATTCTCGGTGTTCGGCGCCGAGGGAGAGGACCTGCGGCTTCTGCTGCGCGGCCAGTTGGATTCCCTCGGCTTGCAAGAAGCGCCTTCGGCGGCCGCCGTCCCGCGCTTCGTGGCCCACGACGCCAGCGGCACAGTCATTGGCCAACGACAATGGGAAGCCAAGTCCTCGCTGAGCCACGCAGCGGCGATCGAGTTCTTGCTGGCCTGGTGGGACGGTGATGCAAAACGGGCCGACCACGCCTTGGAGGGCCTACGCCTTGCCGCCGCGGGGCACCGAGTGGTTCATGGCGGCCTGCGGTTCGCCGCGCCGGTCCGCGTCGATGAGGATGTACTGGCGCACCTCGACGAACTCGTCCCCCTCGCGCCCCTCCATCAGCCCCACAATCTGGCGGCGATCCGCGCCGTGGCCGCCAAGGCGCCGCACTTGCCGCAGGTGGCGTGCTTCGATACTGCGTTCCACCGCAGCCAGCCGCCGCTGGCCCAGGCGTTCGCCCTGCCGCGGCGATTTGCCGACGAAGGCGTCCGCCGTTACGGCTTTCACGGGCTGTCCTACGAGTACATCGCGTCCGTATTGCCGAGCGTCGATGCCAAAGCCGCGGTCGGTCGAACGGTTGTCGCCCACCTGGGCAACGGCGCCAGCATGTGCGCTCTGCGGGCCGGCAAGAGCGTGGCCACGACGATGGGCTTCACGCCGCTGGACGGCTTGCCGATGGGCACTCGCTGCGGCGCACTCGACCCTGGCGTGCTGCTGTATCTGATGGACGAGCACAAGCTCGACGCGCGGGCCATCGAGCGGGTCCTATACCACGAGTCGGGCTTGCTCGGCGTCTCCGGCATGGCCAGCGACATGCGGACGCTGTTGGCCAGCGACGACCCGCGCGCAGCCGAAGCCATCGACCTCTTCGTCTATCGCATCGGGCGAGAGCTGGGCTCACTGGCCGCAGCGATCGGCGGGCTGGATGCCTTGGTCTTCACCGGCGGCATCGGCGAGCACGCGGCCGCGATCCGCAGCCGAGTCTGCCGCGATGCCGCCTGGCTCGGCCTGGAACTGGACGAGGACGCCAACGCCGCCCACGGCCCTCGCGTTACGCGGCCCAGCAGTTGCGCCGCTGCCTGGGTCATCCCCACGAACGAAGAGCTGATGATCGCCAGGCACACGCGCGACGTGCTCAGTCAAAGCACGCCGCCTGCTGCGCGAACCCATCTGTGAAATCTGTGCAATCTGTGGATGACTTCAAAAATCGCTTCACGGCCGGCTCGAAGAGTTATCCACAGATTTCACCGATTTCACAGATGAAAGATCGGCGGAGAGGCCCCTTCCAACTACCGCATCGGACCTGATCGCGTCGAGCCGGGGGCATAGGGCGCCGTCGGTGCCACTTGTGCCGGAACGGGCTGGCCAAAGGGATCGGCCGGAACGGTGTAGTCGCCCAGCGGCCCCGGCGCCGGTTCGACTGGCTTCTGCCCGACCTTCAGCCCCTTGGCCTTCCGCATCAGTTCGATGCACTCGCCGCGATAGCCGTGGGCGTCGCGCCCCTTGCCGCCTTGGGCCAGTTCCAGGGCCAGGTCGAACGTGGCGTTGCCCTTGTATTTCGAGTCCCGCAGCAGCAGGCCGAAGGCAGCCACGCCGGCGGCCCAGTCGAAGTCGCGCGACGGGTGAGCCGAGGCGTCCTTCCGGTCCTGGCAGGGGATTTCGATCTTCTGGCTCTTGTCGCCGTCAGGCTGCTTGTATCGCAGCTTGAGCGTGAACAGCTCGTCGCTAGCCGCTTTGTCCGCCGCGGCCTTCGCTGGCTGGCCCTGGTACTTGAGCGAATCGACCGACGTCTTCAGCTCGCCGACCGGCACGATCTCGTAGAGGGCCGTCACGTTGTGGCCGGCGCCGATGTCGCCGGCGTCCTTGGCGTCGTTGTTGAAGTCCTCGGCCGCCAGGGCGCGGTTCTCATAGCCCACCAGGCGGTACGCCCCCACCTGGGCCGGGTTGAACTCGATTTGCAGTTTCACGTCCTTGGCGATCGTGACCAGCGTGCCGGAGAGCCCCTCGACGAACACCTTGCGGGCTTCCTGGCGGCTGTCGATGTAGCCGTACTGGCCGTTGCCGTGGTCGGCCAGCTTCTCCAGCTTGGCGTCCTTGAGGTTGCCCATGCCGAAGCCGAAGATGCTGAGGAACACGCCGCTCT
>JBGQHD010000427.1:0-5214 GCA_041497795.1 Planctomycetia bacterium | reverse complement strand
GGCCCTCGTTGGTGAATGAAAAACATTCGACTATTCCCAACGAGTGTGCCGAACTTTTTTTCTTCTCTCGACCCAACCCTCATAGTTTCTCCGCGAAAGGCGACAAACTGCCCACCATCCGGCAGACAGGAATGTCTGTCCCCGCCTCCGTGTGGTTTCTCATCGGCCGGCCGTTTGTTAGGATGCGGCACCTTGGTGTCTCAACGTTGCGCTCGGACTTCGCGCTCCATGCTCACCATCTCGCAAGAATCGACGTCCTGGCACGGCCTGGCCGACGACGTGCTCGCCGGCCGGCAGATCACGGAAGACGAAGCTCTCTCCGTTCTCCAGTCGCCCGATGACGAACTGCTGGACCTGCTCGCCGCGGCGTTTCGCGTGCGGCGGCGGTATTTTGGGCGGCGGGTGCAGTTGTACTTCCTGGTGAACGCCAAGAGCGGGCTTTGCCCGGAGGATTGCGGCTACTGCTCGCAGTCGAAAGTCTCCGACGCCGCAATCCCGCGCTACACGCTGCTCTCGGCCGAGAAGCTGCTCGAGGGGGCCCGCGCCGCCGCCGAGCGGCAGGCCAAGACGTATTGCATCGTCATTTCCGGCCGCGGCCCCTCGGAACGCGAGATGCAGGCCGTCACCCAGGTCGTGCCGCGGATCAAGCAAGAGTTCAATCTCAAGGTCTGTGCCTGCCTGGGATTGCTGACGCCCGAGCAGGCCGGCCGCCTCAAGGCCTGCGGCGTGGACCGGGTGAACCATAACCTCAACACGAGCGAGGCCCACTACAGCGAAATCTGCTCGACCCACACGTTTGCCGACCGCGTGGCCACGCTGCGGGCCGTGCGCGAGGCGGGCATCGAGCTGTGCTCCGGCGGCATCGTCGGCCTGGGCGAGCAGCCGATCGACGTCGTCCGCATGGCCATGTCGCTGCGCGACCTGGGCGTGCACTCCGTTCCGGTAAACTTCCTGCACCCCATCGACGGCACGCCGCTGGAGGGCACGGCCACCTCGGGAGGCTTGCGGCTCAACCCGCGATATTGCCTCAAGGCGCTGGCCATGTTCCGCTTCGTGAACCCCGACCGCGAGCTGCGGATCGCCGGCGGCCGCGAGCTGCACCTGGGCAGCATGCAGGCGCTGGGCCTGTACCCGGCCAACTCGCTCTTCGTGGGCGACTACCTGACCACCAAGGGCCAGTTGCCGGAGGAAGATTATCGCATGATCCGCGACCTGGGGTTCGAGATCGAGCACAACCTTGCGTGAAGACGACGTCCATCCCATCGTGACCCGCGCGCTCCGCAGCGGGTTCTTCGCGCCGCCGGGCGTGGTCTTGCGGTTGAGCCATGACCCCCGCCGAGCCGTGGCGTGGGAAACGCTCGGCGGACATTTGCTGGACCAGGCACAAACGCGCAAGGAACGTACGTTCGCCTCGTGGGAAGTCTCTTTGGCGTCCGCGGCCAATTCCGCGGGGCCGCAGCCGCTGTTGGCCGTCTTTTGGGAAGAGCCTCGGGCCACGTTCCACGTCATTCGTTACCTGCGCGTGCATGGCTGGGAAGCCTACGAGGCGGAGCCCAGCGTGATTCTCAGCCGGCCCGTGGAGAAGCAGGCCCGCGAGCTGGTCGGCACGATTCTGCTAACCGGGGCTCTCGATGCGGACGACGTGTGCCGCCGTTTGCAGCGGCTGGTCTTTCAGGCCTTGGTTGGCACGCGCTTGCCCGTGACCTCTTGGGAGTCGCCGCTGCCGGCATTCCAACTGGGCCAATGCGCGTACCTGCCAGGGCTCTCCGTGCTGGCGGAAGGCGCCCGAGGCGATCTCGGCGCAAGCGCGGCGGGCGAAGCAACGATCCCTGTGCTCGACTCGCCCGAGGAATTGCTCCGTCGGTCGCTCGTCGGCGCCGTACCGCTCGTCGTGCAAGCCAAGGCGCTGGAGGCCGCGCTGCGAGCGTCCGACGCGGCCAGGCTGCCTTCGCTGGCGGCGATCCTGGTCGAGCGTCGAGGCAGCGAACCTGTCGCGGGCGTGGTGAAGCCGCTGCTGATCGCGCTGTTCCATCACGTCGCGCTGACGCCCTATACGCGCTTCGCCGACAACCTCATCGCGCTCTTGAGACTCCTGGCCGAACGGTCACCTGTCATTCCGAGCGCAGCGAAGAATCTCGCGCGGCGCTCCCCGAGACCCTTCGCTGCGCTCAGGGTGACACTCGACCGGCCGGAGGTCGGCGTCGCCGCGATCGCTGACGTCATCGGCTACATGCTGCGGCACCTCGTGCGGCACCTCACGGCGTTTGACCTGCGCACTTTCCACAACCGGGGTGCCAACTACCCCGATGCGCTGTTGCTCGACGGCTTGCTGAAGACGTACGTCGAGCTGATCGACCGCGACGCCCAGCAGTTCGCCGACTTGAGTGGCGACGATGCCCCGGCCCTGGCCGGCAAGCGCCGTCGCCGCCGCGCGCTGCGGCAGGCGTGGATCGTGCGCAAGGCGTACGAGGGGCTGAAAGTGCCGCGAACGCCGACGTCGCCGGGCGATCTGCAGCGCGTGCTGCCTGCCCAATACGCCGCCGCCAACGAGGACGAAGTGCTCGACCCGGCTAAGCGTCGCAAGACGCTCTTCGCCGACGACCCGCTCGAACGTCGGCTCACGCCGAGCGCGCAGACGGTGCTCGAAGCAAGCCTGGGCGATCTCGATCATCCCCTGGAGCTGCGCGAGCTGGGCCTGGCCAGTTTTCTCGACCGGCCGCTGGGAATCGCCAAGCGACCAGGCGAAGTCGATCGCACGCCGCTCTTGACCTACGAGGCGATGAGCTGCGGCGTCGCCCAGCAGCGGCTGGCCGCCTTGTGCCGCGGGGGCCTGCTGGACCAGGCTCGCCGCGACGCGCTGATCGCGCAGCTCCAGGCCCTGACCGTCCAAGGTTACACGGGTCACCACGGCCGATTGCCCACGCGGCCGGGCACGCCCTGCCTCGAGGATGCCAACCTGGCGGCGTCCGACTTCGTCTTCCTTCGCACCACCCGCGGTTCGCTGGACGAGTTCCTAGGCTGCTTCGATTGGAGTCGAGTTCGCAGCGCGCTGCCCGATGAGCACGAGTGGCTCACGCGCGGCCGCGACGTATTGCTCGTCCGGGTCGCGGCTCACACGCCGCGAAGCGGCAAGCCGCTCTTGGCTGTATTCGACTCGCGGGGCACAGAGCGCTGGACTCTGTGTCTGCCCGACGGCAACACAACGGTGGAATACGTTGAAGAGGACGGCTGCGAGCGCCTCGCCGGCGGACTCATGCTGAAACCTGCCGCGCCGTTCGCCGAGCCGGCCGCGGCGGCCGCTACGGCGATTGCGCTCCCTGCATCGCGGCCGGCGTGCTGGCCGCGTCTTTCTTCTGACTGCCCTCGCTAGCGCTCGTAGGGTGGGCCAAGGCCGCGCCAGCGGCCGCCGGCCCACCAGTTCCGCGCGGCGTTGCGCAAAACTCGCTGCTCAATCTGCCACGCGCATTTGGTGGGCCGGCGCTCGCTGCGCGAGCTTGGCCCATCCTACCGGCCTCGCCGAGCCGGCCGCGACGGTCGGCGCTACGGCGATTACGATCCCGACGGTACGGCCGGCGTGTTAGCGGGCTCTTTCTTCCGCTTGTCCGCGCTGGTTGGCTTCCGGTCCGGCATCGTCGATTCCCCGAGGCGCAGCTCGCGGCGGATGAAGGCGTGCAGTTCCGTGAGCTTCTCGCGGTACTGCTGAATCTCGATTCGCTGCGGCGGATTGGCCCGCGCGGCGAGCCATTGCCGCGTGGCTTCGAGAAACGCCAGCGCCAGCCGCACCCGCCGCTCGTACAGCAACGCGACGTGCTCGTTGCCGGTCGCCGCCTGCCGCAGGTTTTTCTCGATGAACAGCGGGTCGGCCTGCAAGCCCCAGAGATGGAGCCGCGTCGAGTCGAGCAGCAGCTCCTCGTAGGCGCGGGTTTCATAGCTCGTGGGCCGCAGCGTCTGAAACGCTTCACGGTCGTTGCCGAAACCGGCCCGCATGGCGGCCAGCTCGATCCGCGCCAAGGAGACCACCCAATCCAGACCCCGCCGTTCGAAGGCGTCGGCCGGCCCCTGCGGCCATTCGGCGAACGCCGTGGTGGCCACCTGCGGGAACTTGCGCGACAGGTTGACGTAGACGGCGAACTGGGGCTGGTCTTTCACCCATTGGTCCATGATCGCCACCTCGGCCTCGCTGGCCGTCCGCAAGAGCGCTTCAAAGCGGCTCAAGGCCAGAGCGTATTCGGCGTAGCCCACCAGCCGCGGCAAGCTTTCGTTCTCGTTCTCCGACACCCAGCGCTGGAGATGGCCGGATCGCTCGTCGCTGAGCGCGGGGCCCAACGCGGGCGGCCGGCTGAACGGGCTGCGCGGCCGCAGGGCGTTCTTGACGTTGGTGGCAAATTGGCTCTCGAACGTCCAGCCGCTGGTGTAGACGTAGTGGTTGCTCCACGACCACATGTAGAGGTGCCGCCGATGATAGAAGGGGAAGAGCGCCTGCGACGGCGCTTTGCCGAACGGGTCGGGCACTTCCAGCTTCTCCGGCATTTGAAGCTGCAGCCGCCCCTCCGGCGTGCGCACAGCCTGCTGGCTCTTGACCAAGCCCATGATCTCCGGGCCGGCGCCAAACCGGCCGCGGAGCCACCATTCGAGGCCCTCGTGCAGCAGGCCGGCCTTGGTCGTCAGAGGGCCGGCGATGCGGCGGATCTTCTCGCCATCGGCCGCGAGCCGCTTCAGCAAGCCCTCTTCCTTCAGGGCCGGGCGAAGGAGGTTCTTCGGCTGCGTCTTCTTGAGGAACGCGGTGGCCCGTTGCAAATCGCCGTTCCACACGGCGGCCGCCGCCAGGTGCCGCGTGGTGAGCTGCGGCTGCGAGAGGATGTTGAGGGCCACGCTCAACCGCTTGAGCGACAGCTCGATCCGCCGCTCGTCCACGCCTCGCCCCAGCGTTTCGAGCGAAGCGACCAGCGAGCCGGCCTCGTCGTTCTCGGCCATGGCCCGCAGGTCGTCGGGCAGCTTCTCCAGCTCGGCCTTGGGCAGCCCGCGAGCCACGGTCCGCAAGTAGGCGGCGGCCTGGGTCAAGCTGTCGATGCGGCCCTCCACCGCGTTCAATTGCCGGAACAGATCCTGAAAGCTCTCCAGCTTCTCCGGCACGGGCAACACGTCGCCCATGACGGGCGACCCGATGATGCGGTCCATCTCCTCTTGGAGGAGCTGCCGGTACGCGGGGAGCAG
>JBGQHD010000426.1:0-5233 GCA_041497795.1 Planctomycetia bacterium | reverse complement strand
GCCGGACCGCAAGCGTTTTGCCCAGGCCGCGTCGGCCTTGCCCAACGGTGGTGACAGGCGCGCCGTGTAGTCCAGCGTCAGGTCGTAGCGTGCCCGGTCGTAGACCGTGGTGAAGACCGTCTGAAGTCCGAGTGGTACATCCGGGTCGCCTCGCTTCAGCGGGATAGGAATGGTCGGCAGCGGCTGCCGTAGCGACCAGGGGTACACGTCAGCCTTCGGCCGCCGAAAGACGCGGCTGACGATCGCGTAATAGTCGCCCGGTGGCAGCGGCGTAGACATCGGCAGCCGCTCCCCGCCCCGGAGCAGGTCGAGTTCCACGAGGTGCGAGCGGCTGCTGATGACGTCGGCCCGCTTGTCCAGATACTCGCGCCGCCCGTCGCCGCCGCGACGCTTGTTGGCCGGCGACAGCGTCTCGATGACCGTCACCACGTCCATCGTCTTCCGCTCGCGGATCACGAGATACGTTTCGCGGCGCTCCTGCGGCATGAGCAGCTCGCCCTCGATCGGGGCGATCGCGACGCCGCCGGCAGGCTCCACCGCGGTGCCGATTCTTGCGGCGGCGAGCACGACGACGTCCGCCCGCCGGAAGTGATCGAGTTCCTCCACGCCGTGATACGGCTCCTCCACGTAGACGCGCCGCTCGACCCGAACGACGTACCGCGGCTCTAACTGGGGAGAAAGTCTCTCCCGGATCACGGTGTTGAGCGTCGTGTGGAAGTCCTCCCACTCTTGGCGCTCGAGATACGGGTCCATGCCCGGAAACGGCGACGGCATTGCATGCCCTTTTCAACAGGTCTACCGGCGGCCTAACGCCGAATGAAATGATTCGCTCGGCAGTTCCATTCTACCGCCGATTTGCCGCCAGCCAGAAGCGAAGCGCGGTCGCGATTAGTCGCCACCCCTGTCTGCCCTGCCTCCCTGTCTCTTGTCTCGTGATCCCTCTCTTGTCTCCTGATTCCTGTCTCCTGATTCCTGTCTCCTGCCTCCTGGCTCCTGGCTAGTGCATCTCCGCCTCGCACGTGCCGATGCCGCGGCGGTAGTAGTTGAACTGCACGTTGGGGTGATCGGCCAGGAGCGACATCGGCACCGAGCTATCGGCGATCTTCTTGGAGATCATCAGCGCCGTCAGCCGCTGGCCGAAGGGGTTGTCGTGGTTGCCGGCGTGCCAGATGCTCACCTTCTCGGCTTGCCAGGTCTCCAGGGGACCGACGCTGATGGCCCGGGTCGGCACGCCTGCTACGTAGCCGCCGCCGCTCGTGCGGGCATTCTGGATGACCGTCATCGGGTGCAGATCGACGACTCGCGTGGTCAGCTTGCGATACTCCTTGGCCGATGGCGGATCGTTGATCCATTTGCCTTCTCGCTTGGGCGGGTCGTTGAAGGCCCAGTGTTTGACCTCACCCTGGCCGCCTTGCATTACGGCGCAGCGCACTCCCTGCCAACTGGCGATGTACTTCCGGGCGTCGGCCTTAGGGAAGTGCAGATTCGCGTTAGGCATCCGCAGCTTCTTGGCGATGCGGTCGAAGCACATCTCCCGGTCGGCCCGCTCGAACGACAACGCGTGATCCAGCGGCGCCTCGCGGCCGCCGCGGCCCGGCTCGCCGACGTACCACTCGTCCATGCCCCAGAAATGGGCGGCTCGCACGTCCAGCTCCAGCGCATTCACCAGCCGGGCCACCAGCGGCAACTGCTCGGTCGGCCCGATCGGCCCGCAGATGCCCACCGGGTTGTCGTCGGTCGATTGCCGCCAGGCGGTGATATACTCCAGCGCCTCGGCCAGGTAGAAGTCTTCCAGCGTGTCGTAGAACACGACCTTGAAGCCGGGCCGGGTGAGCTGGAGCAAATCGTCGGCCGAGAGCCTGGCCGCATCGGCCAGCAGCTTCTCATCGAGCGTGGTGTAATCCCACCAACCGGCGGCGACGCAGCTTTGTTTGCGGGGCATGGGTCGTCTCAGGGTAGGGTGGGCACTGCCCACCAAACGCGCGCATTGGTGGGCGATGCCCACCCTACGAGGTCTACTGATACGTCTGCTCGTCGCCCGGAAACCGCGACTGCCGGACGTCGTCGCGGAAGCGCGTGATGGCGTCCGCGATCGTCGTCTTCAGGTCGGCGTACGCCTTGACGAACCGCGGCACATAGCCGCTGGTCAGGCCCAGCAGGTCGTTGGTTACCAGCACCTGGCCGTCGCAGCCGGCTCCGGCCCCGATGCCGATCGTGGGGATGCGGACCGCGGCGGTGATCTTCTTGGCCGCCTCCGTGGGGATGCACTCCAAGACGATGGCGAACGCCCCGGCTTCCTCGGCGGCCTTCGCGTCGGCCAGCAGCCGCTTTTCGTCTCGCTGCACTTTATAGCCGCCGAGCTGGTGTACGCTCTGCGGCCGCAGCCCGCAGTGGGCCATCACCGGAATGCCGGCCGAAACCAGCGCGGCGATCACTTCAGCCTGCTCGGCCCCCCCTTCCAGTTTCACGGCCTGGCAGCGGGTTTCCTTGAGGATGCGGCCGGCGTTCTCGATCGCCTTGTCGCGGCCGACGTGGTAGCTGGGGAACGGCATATCCACTACCACGAGGGCGCTGCGCACCGCGCGGCCGACCATCTCGGCGTGGTAGATCATTTCATCCAGCGTGACCGGCAGCGTGGTCTCGTGCCCCTGCACGACCATCGCCAGGCTGTCACCCACCAGGATGCCCTCCACGCCGCACGCATCGACCAGCCCGGCCGTGGTGTAGTCGTAGGCCGTGAGCATCGTGATCTTGCGTCCGGCGGCCTTGAGGGCCACGAACTCCGGCACGGTCATGCGGTGGGGTCGGGAAGTCTTCGATGCAGCCAAGAGAGTCGCCCCGGTAGGGTTGATCGTTCGGCGCCGGACATTATACACTGCACTATTCGCCTGCGGATGTCGGCCGCACCCTTCGCGGGCCAGAGACACTTCAGCGGGGCCGATCCGGCCCTTGAGTTTGACTGGAAGCGTATCGCTCTCCCATCCAAGTTGGAAGACTTTATGACCACGCACAGCGCGCACAGCCCGCTCGAAACGCCCCGCGACTCCTCGCCGGTCGAAACGACTCGAGCGGCCACCCCGGCCGCGCCGTGGCTCTGGCCGGCGGCGGCCTTGGTCGGCCTGTATTGGGTCGGGTTTCTGGTGATCGCGCGGCTGGAGATGGCGTTCTTCTTCCGCTTCCTGTACTCGATGGCGGCGCCGGCGCTGCTCGTGCTGTCCTACAGCATCTGGTGGTGGACCCGCCGGCGGATTCCACGGGCGCGTCGCTGCGGCGGCTTCTTCCTGGTGCCGGCCGGGCTGGTGGTCATGCTGCCGCTCGTTCATTCGTCGGTCGGACTGTGGGGGCTGCTGTCCACCGGTATCCCAATGGTCCTGACGGCCGCCACCGCTTGGATGCTGATCGCGCGGGCGACCTCGCTGGCCTGGCCGCGGCTGGGGGCGATTGTCGTCATCTCGCTGGCCTGGGCGTGCTTCGCGCTGGTGCGCATCAACGGCGTCGATACGAACCTCAAGGCCGACGTCGCTTGGCGCTGGAGCCCCACGGCGGAAGACCTGTTCCTGGCCGAGAGGGCGGCGGAAGATCAAGCGGCTGGCACACGGCCATCCGCCGCTGCCGAGTGGAATCCACAGGTGACGGCCGCCGACTGGACCGATTTCCGCGGCCCACAGCGCGACGGCGTCATCCGCGGCGTCGCCATCGCCACGGACTGGAACGCTTCGCCGCCGAAGCAGCTCTGGCGGCAGCGCGTCGGCCCGGCGTGGTCGTCGGTGATCGTCGTGGAGAATCGGCTCTTCACCCAGGAGCAGCGCGGCGACGAGGAGGCCGTCGTCTGCTACGACGCCGTCACCGGCCAGGAAATCTGGGCCCACGAAGACGCCGCGAGGTTCTCCGAAAGCGTCTCCGGCGCCGGCCCGCGGGCCACGCCGACCTTCGCCGAGGGGCGCATTTACGCCCTCGGAGGGACAGGCCTGCTCAACTGCCTCGACGCCGCCACCGGCCGGCGGCAGTGGTCGCGCGACACCGCGAGCGAGGCCGGCGTGAAGCCGCCGATGTGGGGCTACTCCGGCTCGCCGTTGGTGGCGGACGGCCTCGTCGTGGTCTGCGCCGGCGGCAGCGGCGACAAGAACCTCCTGGCCTATCGCGCCGCGTCCGGCGAGCCGGCGTGGACCGCGCCGGCCGGGCAGATGAGCTACGTCTCGCCGCAGCTCGCCACGCTGGCCGGCCGCCGGCAGTGCCTGTTCGTGAACGACCAGGGGCTGCTGTCCGTTGACCCGGCCACCGGCAACGTGCTGTGGAAGCACGAGGCCGCCCTGCCCGGCGCCCCGCGGTGCCTGCAACCGCACGCGATCGGCGACTCGCAACTGCTGGTGGGCAACCTGGAACGCGGCGTGGCCCTCCTCGACGTAACGCGCGACGGCGACGCCTGGAACGTGGCCCAGCGCTGGGTCTCCGGTGACTTGAAGCCCGAGTTCGGCAACGTGGTCGTACACGAGGGGCACGCCTACGGCTTCGACGTCAGTATCTTCACCTGCATCGACCTGGCCACCGGCAAGCGCTGCTGGAAAGCGGGCCGCTACGGCCGCGGGCAGGTGATGCTGCTGCCCGAGCAGTCGCTGCTCTTGGTCCTCGGAGAGTTCGGCGAGGCCGTCCTGCTGGCGGTCAACCCGGACCGACGGGAAGAGATCGGCCGATTCCAGGCCCTGAGCGGCAAGACCTGGAACCACCCGGTGATCGCCCACGGGCGGATGTATGTGCGCAACGCGGAGGAGATGGCATGCTATGAGGTGGGGGGCAAATAGCTCCGGGGCGTGCCGGCGCAAGCGTGCCGGCCTGTAGTTTCCTAAACTTCTCAGTCGGCTTCAGCCGACTTCGCGTCTGCTACCAGCTTTAGCTGGTGGTGGCGAAGGACATTCGCGTTGCGAGGAGCCGGCTTCTAGCCGGCTTCCGGGCTTGATTCAACCCCTGAGCGGTATTGTCTGAAGACTTGTCGAGAAGCCCGGCTGAAGCCGGCTCAGTCAGATTTGAGTGGATCACGTCCCACCGGTTGAAAACCGGTGGCAGACAGGGAGTCGGCTGAAGCCGAATGGCACTTGGTTAAGCCTAAACTACGACCAAAATGCAGGTTAAGTGTGCTAGCTGAGGATCTCGGTTGTTGCCACGCACGCACAGCGCGAGCGGATGCGGAAAGCCGGCAAAGAACTGCGCGTTCTGCATGGTTTCACGCGAATTCGGG
>JBGQHD010000425.1:0-5233 GCA_041497795.1 Planctomycetia bacterium | reverse complement strand
CCAGCCCGCTTCGTCGGGCCGCGCCAGCGTCACGAGCGCCTGCCACGCGGCCTGGCTGAGCGACACGACCTGCCGCTTGCCCGGCCGGCAGCGAGCGCATAGCACACCACCGGCTATCTGACCGAACGCCACGCGCCCTTCGCCGCCGCCGACGTCGGCGCCGCACTCCGCGCAGCGAGTCAGGGACGGCGCGTGGCCCAGCAGCCGCAGCGCCGTCAGCTCGAAGCGCAGCACGAGCCGGCCGACCTGCGGCTCGGTTTGCAGGGCAGCCAGCGTTTGGTCCGCGAGGTCGAAAAGTTCGGGATGAGGGTCGTAGTCGTCGGTCAGCTCGGCCAGCAGCTCCGCCACATAGTAGCCGGCGTATAGCCCAGCCAGCTCGCGTCCCCGCAAGCGGAACCGCCGTTGCAGCTTGGCCTCGGTGAGGATGTCGAGGGCATCCGACGATTTGCGGAGGAACACTACTTTGCACAGCGAGAGAACGTCAAGGGCAGACTCGAACGGCCCCTTGCGGCGCCGGGCCCCTTTGGCCACGGCCCGCACCCGCCCAAACTCGCGCGTGAAGAGCGTGCAGACGTAGCTGGCCTCGCTCCAAGGCACCAGTCGCAGCACGATCACCGTGGCATGTTCCAGGGGCATAGGCAGTAGCTCCCGCCTGCCGGTAGCTCCCGCCTGCCGGGCGGGAGAAGACGCGTTCAAGGTAATTCGTGCCGCCCGGCAGGCGGCACCTACTGTCGCATTCACGCTTGCATTGGCCGCAGCAATCATCCATAAATAACGCTGGATTGGATGGCTGCTAGCGGCAGTCGCTGAAGAGCGACGGCCGTTAGCCTACCCCCCACCCGCCGGAGAGCAACGGATGTTCCGAATCGACGCCGGAAAGACCTTCCGCTACTGCGACGGCATGCGTCGCCGCAGCTTCTTGCAGCTTGGCGTGGCCGGCATGGCCAGCGTCGGCTTGCCGGGCATTTTACGTGCGAAAGCAGAATCAGCGGCCAAGGCCGGCGGCAAGAAGGACACCTCGGTCATTCTGATTTGGCTCGACGGCGGACCGGGCCACATGGACATGTATGACATGAAGCCGGCGGCCCCGGCCGAATACCGCGGCATCTGGTCCCCCATCAAGACGAACGTGCCGGGCTTCGAGATCACGGAGCTGTTCCCCAAGCAGGCCAAGGTGGCCGACAAGTTCTCGATCGTCCGTTCGCTGCACCACGACACGGGCGACCACTTCGCCGGCGCCCACCGTATGCTCACGGCCAAGGACATGGGCGTCAGCGGCCTGAACAGCGCCCCGCGGTTCCCCGGCCTCCCCGCCATCGTGGCCCGCGAGCTGGGGCCGCGCCGCGCCGGCATGCCGGCCCACGTGGCCGTGCCGTATGCGTCGAGCGTGGGCATCGTGCCTGGCTATTTCGGCGGGCACTTCCTGGGGGCCAAGTACGACCCCTTCCCCACCCAAGGCGACCCCAACGCCGACAACTTCCGCGTGCCCAACCTGGAATTGGCCGCCGGGATGACGATCGACCGTCTGGACGACCGGCGCAAGCTGTATTCGCACCTCGACGGCCTATCGCGGGCGATGGACGCCTCGGGCAAGTTCGACTCGCTCGACAAGTTCGACAAAGAGGCGTTTGAGTTCGTCTCCGGCGCTCGGGCTCGCCGGGCATTCGACATCGGCAAGGAAGAGCCCCGCCTCCGCGACCGTTACGGCCGGCATTCGTGGGGCCAGAGCGTGCTCTTGTCCCGGCGGCTGGTCGAGGCCGGCTCGACGTTTGTTTCCGTCCTCTTCGCCGGCTGGGACCACCACTGGGACTTGCAGAGCGGCATGGAGACGTACCTGCCGATCGTCGATGCGGCCCTCTCGTCGCTCTTCACCGACCTGACCGACCGCGGCCTGTGGGACAGCACGCTGGTGGTGCTCTGCGGCGAGTTCAGCCGCACGCCGAAGATGAACAACGGCGGCAACGGCGGCGCCCCGCGCAGCATGGGCACGCCCGGCCGCGACCACTGGGGGAACTCGATGTTCTGCCTGCTGGGCGGCGGCGGCGTGAAGGGAGGGAGGACCATCGGCTCGACCGACCGCCTGGGCACCGCCCCGGCCAGCCGAGCCGTGAAGCCCGACAACATCCACGCCACGATCTACCGCGTGGTAGGCATCGACCCGACGCTGCACCTGCTCGATACCGCCGGCCGGCCAACGCCGGTGATCGAAGATCCCACGGCGATCGACGAGCTATTCTAGCGCCGCAGTGCCAATTCACTGTGTGGCCAACTCGCTCTGCGAGTTGGAATCCTCACTTTGGTCGGGTCATGTGACCGCTGCGGATATCGCGGACCGCCAACTCGCAGAGCGAGTTGGCCACACTTAGCCCCGCTCGCCAATACTATCGCGACATCGCCACCACGAAGCCGCCGATCAGGACCACGAGCGCCAGCGCGAGCGGCAGCAGCGGCAGCCGATGACGGAAAAGCCCGTGGCTGGCTGCCAGGCCACGGATGGCGTCGAGCGCCTCGTCGGCGTGGGCGCCGGTCTCTTCTTGATAGAGTTTGATCGCCTCGCCGCGGTTGCCTTCGCGGAGCAGCAGGAGCAGGAGTTCTTCGCGATCGTAGTCCATGGCCTCTTCTCGCGCGGGGGCCGGCGACTTATAACGCCGCTGGATTGCTCTCTCCTTGGTCGTAGCGAATGACGCGCTCATCCAGCAACCAGCCTATGCCCGCAACCAACCAGAATTCCGGGGATTCCGCGCCGCGAGGTTCCGAAGGTGACGAAGGCGCCGATTCCGAGGCCCTGCCCTCCGCCAGCGGGCGGGCGGACGATGCGGCGGCGGACGATGCGCCGGCGACCCTCGCCGACGCGCTCGCGGCGCTGAGCATCAAGCTGCCGGAGGAACAGGTGGCGGCCCTCGACGGCTACTGCCGGCTGCTGTGGGACTGGAACGAGAAGCTGAACCTCACCCGGCATTTGGATTACCGCACCTTCGCCGCTCGCGACGTCGTCGATTCGTTGGCGTTCTCGCGGGCGCTCAAGCCGGGCGAGCGGATCCTCGACGTCGGCACCGGCGGCGGCGTGCCGGGCGTGGTGCTGGCAATCACAAGGCCCGACCTCGTCGTGGACCTGTGCGAATCGGTCGGCAAGAAGGCCCGCGCCGTCCAGGACATCGTCCGCACCCTGGGCCTCAAGGTGCCGGTGCACCACGCCCGGGCCGAAGACCTGCTGGCCGCGGGCCGCAAGTACGACACGCTGGTGATCCGAGCGGTCGCCCGGCTCGACAAGCTGCTCACCTGGTTCCAGCCACACTGGGGGCGCTTCGGTCGGATGCTAGTCCTCAAAGGGCCGTCGTGGGTGGAGGAGCGTAAGGAGTGTCGCGAGCGGGGAGTGATCCTCGACCTGGACCTGCGCCGGCTTCATTCCTACCAAATCCCAGGCACGCACGCCGAAAGCGTGCTCTTGCAGCTAACGCCGAAAGAAGCGGTCCACAAGGCGTAGGGTGGGCCCACCCACCCCTTTTAAGCTGTCATTCTCGCCTCCAAGAGGCGAGCGGTGGAACGTGCTTTTCTCGTAGGCCGCCCGTGCGGTTCGGCGGCGGTTTTTTGGGGCCGGTTTGCTTTTGGCAAAACGCGTCGGGTTTACATGTCGTGCGAGGTCTTTGAGTTGGTTGGCCATCTGCCGAGCCGTGAGTCGGGAGAAAGCCTTGGTCCAATGGCCTGGGCGGATGGGTGCAGCGCCTGTTCGATCTCCTGAAATGCGTTTTCGATGGTCCAGCGACGGCGGTACACGTCGGCGATCTTCAGGGCGCTGGCTCGTCGCGTGGACAGGTTGGTCAAGATGTGGATTTCCGTGTCGCCATCGCTCGTGGGTTCATCCAGTTGCACGGTGATGCGACGCAGCGTCATTTCTTCACCCGCCTCCGGATCGAAGATGCGCAGCTTCCGTTCCGAGACGACACCCGTCTGGCAGCGTCCGCGGAGCCGTCGTCGGCCCACGAAGTGCTTTCCGTACAACGTCGAACCATGTTGGCGGATCACAAAATACGCCTTGCGCCGCGCGATGCCGAAGAAGAACGTGGTCGTGCAGAAGTTCCGGTCCGCCAGCCAGCAGTCCTTCGGTTGCACGGTTTCCAGCACCTCGTCCAAGAGACTGCGCTCCTGGGAGTAAGCGTCTTCACAAGGAAAACACGTCGGTCACGAGCATCAATTCCGGTTTCAAAACCGCCAAGGCTTGTCCCGGCAAGGGCTGGCTGTGCAGGGTTCGCGTTTCCTTCAGACGGTGCTGGGTGCCCGACAAATGGTTGCCGTCGACAATCTTCAGCCGCAAGCCAGGCAGCGGTGGCGGCAAGGTCGCTTTGAGCCCGCGAATCACCGGTTCCAAGCGCGCTGCGGTCTCGCGCACCAACGCGCGCGAGACTTGCAGTTCCGTGCCCTTGAGCTTGTTGTAGAGCGAAACCACCGAAACCTCGATCTTGTCCTTCAACGCCTGGTAAGCGGCGTTCACCGACTTCCGCATTCCCGCCACCGCCAACGTGAGAACCCCCACCGTCGTGGAAAACAACAACCTCGTCTTCGTATTGCGACCGAGCATGCTCTCGAAACAATTCGTCGATCCGTTCCGGCGGGAGGGCGTACTCCAACGATCCCCCGCAACATCACCGTAACCGCACTTTCCTTCACAAACGCCTCAAACACTCGCGCGAGCGCCATATTCCTGAGACCTCCTTGAATGGGGCAAAGTCCAACGATAATCTCAGGCTGTCCCTGTTCATCAGTACACACAACCCGCTAAAATCGAAGACAGCTTAAAGGGGGTGGGTGGGCCAAGGCCGCGCCAGCGGCCGCCGGCCCACCAAATGCGGGTGGACAACCGCATCTCGGTGGGCCTACACGTTTTCTCGCCGTCTTGCGCCCTGGTCGATCTGGCTGGCGATGTCGAGACCGACCGCTTCGCTCCACGCCGTCAGCAGCCGGCGGAAGACCGGGCCGGGCTGGCCGTTGCCGACCGGTGTGCCGTTAAGACGCGTCACGCACATCAGGCAATACGGCGTGCTGGTGACCAGCGCCTCATCAGCGCGCAGCGCCGTCGCCGTGTCGAAGTCGCGCTCGGTGAAGGGGATGCCGAGCTTCGCGGCCAGCTCGATGACCATCGCCCGGCTGAAGCCCGGCAGGATGTTGCGCGCGGTGGGCGAGACGATGGTCCCGCGCTCGACGATCAGGAAATTGGCCGTGCTGGTTTCCGTGACGT
>JBGQHD010000424.1:0-5238 GCA_041497795.1 Planctomycetia bacterium | reverse complement strand
GACAAGTCGAAGCACCTGCTGCGGCGAGCGGGAGTGGAGTACACGATGCCGTGGCATCCCCGACGCGAGCCACGATTGGTTTGGTCCGCTGGATCGAGGGACGGTCTACGGCACATGGATACAGACGATCTAGGTATGCACTTAAACCAACCAACCCCAATATGTTGCGGTTTGTGTTTTCGGCGGCAGATCGTCAGCGCAGCTTGGCCAACCAGCCGCAGCGAGCGACAGACACCCCAGGGCCATCGAGGAGCAATCCAGGTACTTTGCACCGACTTCTCCGCTGTAGCGTCGTGGAGCAGCCACCGCGTTGCCGGACACTATCTGTTGGGGGTGGTTGACTCAAATGCATACCTAGAACAGAGCAAGGACGGCTACCTCTGCGATGGCTACCTGTTCGATCTGGCCAGCGGCAAGGCGACGAACGTGACCGCCGTCGAGCGAGTCAGCCACTCCAACGAGTAACTGCAGTTCTGGCCCGGCGACGAGACGAAGCTCAGCTTCGGGGCGATGATCGACGGCGTGTCACGCCCCTTCCTGATGGACCGCGATGGCAAGAACAAGCGCGAGCTGATCAGGAAATCCCCGAACCTGGTCCACGGAATGTCCATCTCGCCGGACGGCAAGCGCGGCACCTACGAGACGCCGAACTACCAGCTCTACATCGCCGACGCTGACGGCTCCAACGCCCGGCAGGTCAAGACCGGCCACCCCTTCCACCTCATGCCAGCGTGGTCGCCGGACGGGGCGTGGGTGCTCTTCGTGGCCGGCACGCATTACGACTGCCATCCGCACATCGTCAAGGCCGACGGCACCGGCCTGAAGAAGCTGGCCAGCCGCAACGGCTACCGCGGCGTCATCGACTACCTCGATGTGTACGACTTCCACGACGGCAGCAGCGACTTACCGGTCTGGGCCCCGGACAGCCGCTCCGTCTTCTACACCGCCAAAGTCGGGCGCAACGTCGAGCTGTTCCGCGTCACGCTGGACGGCAAGGCCGAACAGCTGACCGACACGCCGGCCGGGTCGATGCACTACCACCCGGCACCGTCGCCGGACGGCAAGTGGCTGCTGTACGGATCGAAGCGCGACGGCGTCCGCCAACTCTACGTGATGCGCCTGAGCGACAAGAAGGAGCGGCGCATCACGGACCTCGCCAAGGGGCGGGCTGCCATGTGGCCCAGCTGGCAGCCCCGCGCCGCGCCGTAATGCACGGGCGGGTGGCCGGGGCTGGTGAAGTGTCGGTGACATGGTGCCGTCGATGACCAAGCCCCGGTTGGGCGAGGAAATTGACCGATGCTTCGGCCGGGGCTTTGGACTCTGAAGCTACGGCGTCGCGGGCACTTGGCTAGCCCCGGCCACGAGCGTCCGAGTTATTCGCTCGGCTATACCTCCATCGCACCGACTTGTGGCGGCGAGCGATAATACCGCGAACAGAACGCTCAATCTGCGTCGGTCACATCGACCTGGCAGCCTGACGGCCCGCTCACCGCCTCGTGGACCTGCCAGTCTTTGGGCGTGCTTTCCAGCCGTTCCATCACTGGTCCATCTGTGGAACGGGATTCGCTGGCGCAAGTGGTCCCTGAAGAGTGCTGAGGTATTGTCAAAAGTTGTGGACGGGCGGGTCGGTTGAATTAGGCGACGGCTTGGTTCCGCATGAGTCCGTCTTGGAAGACGGCTCCTTGGATCACATCGGGTAACAGGTTCGAGCCATCCAGCAGGCGCCAACGTTTTTGGGCCGACTGGGCCAACTTGAATAGCATGGTCAAGCAGGCCTTGCGGCTGCCGTTGCCTTTGGTGCGGCGGTGACGCAGGCGGATCGTTGAGAACGTGCTCTCAATGGGGTTGGTCGTCCGCAGGTGTTTCCAGTGCTCGGCCGGGAAGTCGTAAAAGGTGAGCAGCACCTCGCGGTCTTTCTTCAAGCACTCAGTGGCCTTGGGATACTTCGCCTGATAGTCGGTCAGGAAGGCATCGAAGGCACGATTGGCTTGCTCGCGCGTCTCAGCCATCCAGATCTGGTGGACTCTTTCCTTCGCGGCCGGCTGCTTGGCCTTGGGCAACTTGTCGAGCACGTTGGCCGTCTTGTGCACCCAGCAGCGTTGCTCACGCGTCTGAGGGAACTCTTTGGCCAGCGCCTTCCAGAAGCCCAAGGCTCCATCGCCCACGGCCAACTTCGGTGACATCTCCAGCCCACGACGCTTCAGGTCGCGGAGCACCTCGAGCCACGACTGCTCGCTCTCGCGATAGCCGTCGGCCACGGCCAACAGCTCCTTTTTGCCGTCTTTTCGGGCTCCGATGATGACCAGTCAGCAGACGCGGTCGTCCTCCAGCCGCACGTTGCTGTAGATGCCGTCCACCCAAAAGTAGACGTACTCTTGGCCGTCGAGGGGGCGTTTCGACCACTCCTCGCACTCCTGCTCCCAGACTTGCTTGAGCCGCGTCACGGTGTTCGCCGACAGGCCAGGGCAGTCCGGCCCGACGAGCGCCTGCAAGGCCTCGTGGAAGCCGCCCGTGCTGACTCCTTTGAGGTACAGCCAGGGGATCAGCTCTTCGATGCTCTTGGTCTTTCGCAGGTAAGGCGGCAGGATCTTCGAGGTGAAGGGCTTGCGTTCCCCCTCCGGCCGTCGATCCTGCACGCGCGGCTGACGAACAGGAACCTCACCCAGGCCGGTGACAATCCTCCGCTCCGGCAGATGACCGTTCCGAACTACCTGGCGATGGCCGGCTTCATCAAGGACCGCGGCGTGTTGCTCAATCCACTCGGTCACTTCGGCCTCAATCGCCTGCGTGAGTAACAGCTGGGCACCCTGCCGCAGCACCTCGCTCAACAAGTCACGCCGGGGGGCTGGAATCGAAACGGGTGTTGCGATAGCCTTCGACATGGGGGCGTGCTCCTGGAGGAAAAGGGGTTCCATCCACAACCTTTCTCTCCAAGCACGCCGCCTCTTTCAACTCCCGCCCGTCCACAACTTTTGACAATACCTCCGAGTGCTTCGAGCTTCTTCCTTTCGGATCCTTTCGGATGATGGCATTGTCCTACACCTTGCGATATGATCGTGCACAGGCGACAGGCATTCGGCCGAAGTGAAGGAGCAAGCCATGACGAGAGCATGGGGGTTGGTGCTCGGCGTTGTCATTTCGTTGGGCTCGACGCATGCTGGCGAGCTGGTGGACTTGACAAAGGTTGACCGTGTCATCGCCAAAGAGCCGAAGTACCAAAGCCAGCCGCGCTATGCCTTGCTCGTATTCGGGCCGAAAGCCGATAGGCGCGCCTGGCTGGTCATGGACGGCGAAGATGTTCTCTACGTCGACCGTAATGGCAATGGCGATCTGACCGAGGAAGGCGAGCGCGTCGTAGTGGACGCCGAGGCGACCAAGAAGGTCAACGTCGCTCCGGGCGCTTACAAGGGCATGAACGTGTTCGACATCGGCACGGTGGGCGGGCACCGACTAAGACTCGATTTGTGGGTGCGCAACAAGGACTACGTACCCACGGACGATTTCTATAAGACGATCCTGAAAGAGCGGCGGGAGAATGACTGGGAGAATGCCTCGCTTTATCGAATTGGCACTGACGGCAGCACGGCTCAGAACCCCACCATCTTCGCCCCTCGTTCGGCCGATGCCCAGGTCACCAACCTCGGCGGCCTTCTGACCATCCGCCCCAAATGGGACGATCGGCAGCGGATCAAGTCCGAGGGGGAGAGCGATTTTGACGTTAACATCGGCTCGATCTGCTTGCCGCCCCGCAACTGCAAGTATGCGCTCTTCTCTCCGCTGACGACCAGCGAAGTTCCCAAGGACCTCCATCCGCGTGCCATCTTCGAGTTTCCGAACAAGGTAGCTGGTAAGCCTCCCATCACCGTCGAAGCGGTCCTCAACCAACGCTGCTGAGGCGATACGTTCCACGGCCCCGTGCGGGCCCCTCAGAGTATCGGGCCGGGCAAGATCAAGGTTACCGTAACGTTCTCCGATTGGAGGGACGGGAAGGTAATCCCCGGGACGTTTGCGGTGGAACAGGGGCCGAACAATCCGGCGCCCTACGAGTTCGCGAAAGACAAGGAGAACGACGCGCGGCCGCGATAACGGCGGGGTGTCTGCTAGGCGAAGAGGACGGCTCGTAGACGACAATCAACGGCAGTCTAGCCCTGTCCCCCGATCGCGCTCCGGTCACATCGCCCTGGAGCGGTTGTTCCGCACCGTTGAAGCTAACGGGCGGCGTGCAGCGGGATCGTCGAGGCTCGCCCTCAAAGACAGGAGCGGATCGACCTGGGCGAAGCCTCTGGCCTTTGGATCTCACATTCGGATCTCAACGGTCCTCGGCCGCGGCGGCCACGTCGGCCCAGAACCGCTGCCACGCGTCACGTTCTGCCGCGGGCCATGCTCCGAGGCGGTCGCCCTGAGCAATCCGCAGAAGCGGATGCGACTGCATCCCCATGCACCGGCGCGACCGTTCGGATGGGGCCAAAGGCCGAAAGCTTTCATAATCGAGTCGCAGCCATGCGAGGGCCTTGGCCCGCCATGACGACCGATCCGTGGGTGCCAGCGAGTCGGCGTCGCCGATGCCTTCCGCGCATCGAAGCGCGGCGCCGATCACCGTTGGACCAGGGGACTTCTCTGGCTTCGGGTCGGCGAGCCGGACTGCCGCCAGAGGTCGCTTGGTAAGCGTCAATGCCTCGATAAGATCGGAGCGATCGGCTTCGGGTATTTGCGAGAAATCCTTTTGAGCACCGTGCTGGGTGGCGATATCGCCGAGTCGCTTATGATGGGCCAGCCAGACCGCGGAGGGGTAATTCCAATCCTTGCCGCCTTTCTTCAAAGCCATACCCAATTCGTGGCCGCTGGAAAGAAACTCGATGGCCTCTGGAAAGCGGCCCTCTCGACCCAATAGTAAACCGAGGTTGCAGTGCGCCTCCGCCCTGCCAGGATCGAGAGTAATGCACTTGCGGAAGGCAGCCTCGGCACCGGCGACCTCACCCAGCTCCCGCCTGGCGTTGCCCAAGTCATACCACATCGACGCGTCGTTGGGCCAACGGCGGACGATGTTGTCGAGCCGCGCCGCCGCCGCGCGGAAATCGCCGGCATCTTGGTCCAGCGCCAGAAGGTTGCGCGGCCATTGCAGTTCGTTCGGTTCGAACGCAACCAGAGGGTTCAGATGGTGCCGCATCGCGAAGGCGTCTTTCGTCCGGGGCCCGTAGCGGACCTGTCCGCTGTCCGCGGCGACCGCGAGGTGGGCCT
>JBGQHD010000423.1:0-5243 GCA_041497795.1 Planctomycetia bacterium | reverse complement strand
GCCTGATCGATCCGCCGAATTGTCTCGGCAACGACCCAGCGCGTGAGCAGCGGGCCCAGGTCGCGCTCGAAGTCTCTGTACTTGGGCAGCGCCAGCGCGCGCATCGCCTCGTCGAATCGCTCCAGGGCCCGCTGCGTGACGTCGTTGATGCGATTCTCTCGTTCGCCGGCATCGGGATCTCGCAGCAGGTAGCCGCGCTCTTCCAACGTTTGCGTCACCTCGCGAGTTTGCCGCGCCGCGTCGTCGAAGGAGAGCACTCGTTTGGGCCACAGCTCCTTGGGCCGGAAGTTGACGAACGTCTCGACCATATCGAGCGGCGCGGGATCGGTTGGCGTATCCGCCCGGCCCGACTTGCCGATCACCGATTCCACCTCGGGAAAGCCGCGCAGCAGGCCGTCGCGGTGCTTCAGATCGTCGGCCGCCTGGGTGATGCTGACGCGGGGCACCGTGACCGGCATGTCCATGATGCTGCCTTCGTCCAGCGGCGGCATGAATTCCACGCCGATGCGGTGCTTCTTGTCGATGCCATACGACCAAAGCCCCAGCAGCAACAGGCTCACCAGCGCCGAGGCTTGCCAGCGGAATCCGCGCGTGAGGATGACCGTCACCGCCGTGACGAACACGAATCCGATCAGGAAGGCGACCTTCCGCGCGCCTTCCGACGCCCCCATGCCGACGACCGCTTGGATCGGAAAAATGCCGAACGCCACGATCAGCAGCGCCGCGAACATCCACATCACCAGATTCCGCCGCGGCAAGGCCCAGGTCAGCAGCGGCTTGTAGATGTTGATGAAGCTGCGGACGATCCAATTCTGTTCCTCGCTCCGCAGGCGGCCCTTGATGAACAAGGGGATCAGGGCCGGCACGACGGTGACCGAGATCAGGGCCACGCCCAGCATGGCGAAGCTCTTGGTGAACGCCAGCGGGTGGAAATACTTCCCCTCGCGGCCGCTGAGCATGAACACCGGAATGAACGACACCAGCATGATCATCACGGAGAAGAAGATCGGCCGGCCCACCAGCCGGCAGGCGGGGATGATCAGCTCCCGCGTGTCGCCGCTCACCTTTTGATCGCCGAAGTGCTCCTTGAGGCGGTGCGTCGCGTTCTCGGTCATCACGATGGCCTGGTCCACCAGGATGCCAATGGAGATCGTGATCCCGGCCAGCGACATGATGTTGGCCTGGATGTCCACAATCCCGAACCGCCTCAAGAGCCACATCAAGGAGAACGAGAACAGCACCGAGAGCGGCAGCGTCACGCAGATCACAAACACGCTGCGGACGTGGAACAGGATCAGCAGGACGGCCAGCGAGGCGATCAGCATCTCGTGCCACATCACCTCGGTCAGCGTGTGAATGGCCCCGTGAATGAGCCGCGTGCGGTCGTAAGCCGGGATGACGCGGACGCCCGGCGGCAAGCCCGGCTGCAGCTCTTGAATCTTGGCCTTGATCCGCTCGGTGACGGCCAGCGGGTTTTCGCCGTGCCGCATGAGGGCCACGCCCCCCACGACCTCGTTGCCGTCTTTCTCGAAGATGCTGCGGCGGAACTGCGTGCCGAGCTGCACGGTGGCGACGTTTTTCACGTAGACCGGCGTGCCGCCGACCTCCTTGATGACCGTGTTCTCGATATCGCGCTTGTCCTTGATCCAGCCCACGCCGCGGACCAGGTACTCGGCGTTGTTCTTTTGCACCACGTCGCCGCCGGCCGGCATGTTGCTCTTGGCCACCGCGGCGTAGAGGTCGCCGAGCGTGACGCCGTAGGCCCGCAGCTTCTCGGGCACCACGTCCACCTGGTATTCCAGCGGCGCGCCGCCGACGGAGGCGACTTCGGCCACGCCGGCCGCCGAGTTGAGCTGCGGGATGACGTAGAACTTGTTCAGCGCCCAGAGCCGGCCGGCATCGACCGGATGCCCAGGGCTGGCCTCGAGCGTGTACCAGAAGATCTGGCCCAGTGCCGTGGCGTCGGGCGCCAGCCGCGGCGCCACGCCCTGCGGCAAGATGCCGCCGCCGCCGACTTCGGCCAGCTTTTCCAGCACCCGCACGCGGGCGAAGTAGAAGTCCACGCTGTCGTCGAAGATGATCGTGATCATCGAGAAGTTGAATTCCGACGACGAGCGGATGGCCTTGATGCCGGCCAGCCCTTGCAGCTTGCGCGACAGGGGATAGGTGATCTGGTCCTCGATTTCGCGGGGGCTGCGGCCCATCCAATCGGTGAAGACGATGACCTGGTTCTCGCTCAGGTCGGGCGTGGCGTCCACCGGCGTGCTGAGCACGGCGAAGATGCCCCCGATGGTCAGCGCCGCCGCCAGGATCAGCACGACGAACCGGTTGCGGATCGAATATTCGATGATCTTCTCAATCACGATCGCTCTCCCGATGGCGCATGCGGCTCGCGTGCGTCGGCTGAAAGTAGTCATCACGCTCCGCGTGATGGACCATCACGCGGAGCGTGATGACTACTATGCGTGATGGCTACTATTGAGCACGTGAGCCGTCGTGCCCCACGCTACTGCTTGTGCAATTCGGTGATGGTGTACTCGCCGGAAGTGACCTTGAGCCGGCCGTGCACCGTGTCACCGGGCTGAATCCCCTCTAGGACCTTCGCGTCCCCAACGTCGAATTCCATGTCCATCCCCTTCATCAAGCCGGGGATGTCCTGATGGTCGATCTTGACTTTCTTCTTCTCCACGTCCACGCGCGTGACCTTGCCTTGGATGTCGTAAGCCCTCCCCTTCTCCGGCGAGCTGTTCGAGCCGTCTCCGCAGCCGAGCACGAACACGGTGGCGACGATGAGAATCAGCCCGAGGGCGCAAGCGATCTTGCGAGACACATTCATGACTACCTCTTTCCGAATGGATGGCATGCACGATCAGGTGGGGAGCGGACGGCGAGTGCCGGCATCAAGTGTCAGCGCTACCCGATCACTCGACCGCACCGCCGCCGCTCCCCATGAAAGATGAACCGTCAGGGGCGAACTTTTGCGTTCTTGACCTTTGCCTTGAGTCTTTCGACCGTGGCCAACGTCTTCTCCGGATCGTCGCGCGACTCTTCTTCGCAGTTCTTGCAACAGAGGAACACGGGCTTGCCTTGGATCATCACCTTGAACGGCGGTCCCATCGAACCCAGCCGACTCGTTTGGTTGACGGGACAAAAACCTTGGGCCTCGGCGATCGCTCGATCGGCGTCGGAGAGCTTCGCAAGGTTCACTTTGACGTTGGTTTCCTCATCCTGGGGCGTCGAAGGACGAACCGAGGAGGCCGAAGATTGCCCCGGCTTGTTCAAGCCGGTGCCGCCGAAGTAGATGGAGCCGGCGGCCGGGTTGAGCCGCGTCTCGGCGTCTACCAAGAACGACCCGGCGGCGACGATTTTGTCGCCCGGCTCCAGCCCTTCCAGCAGCGGGAAGAACGTGACCCCCTTGTCGCTCACCATCCGCGGCCCCAGCTTCACTTTGACCCCCTCGTATTCGCCGGGCGCCGTCTCGCGGTAGACGATCTGCTGGTCGCCCGTGTCGATCACCGCCCCTTCCGGCACGGCCAGGACCGGACCAAACCCTGCCTGCCGGAGCTTGGCGCGCCGCTCCGCCGCCGCTGGGGACGGGTCGGCGGCTTGACTCGCTGCATCATCCTCGACGGCCTTGGCAAGCTCGGGCACCTGCCACGGCGGGATGCGCAGCTCCACGGTCGCCGTCGAACCCGGCCGCAGCTTGTGACCGGGATTCTCCAGCTCGAAGCGGACCGTGACGGTCCGCGTCTCCTGATCCACGTGCGGATAGACGAAGGCCAGCGTCCCGGGGAAGAGCTCGTTCGGCGCGGCCGCCGTGGTCGCCGTCACCGGCAGCTCGCTCTGCTTGTCCCGGGGGCCTTTGTGAAACCGCTCTTGCGACGGCAGAAACGGGACGTCCTCCTCGTACACCTGGCTTTCGATCCAGACCGTGGAAAGGTCGGCCACGTCGTACAGCGGCGAGCCCTCTTCGACGTATTGCCCCTCCTTCACGTACTTCTTGATCACGTGCCCCCGGATGGGCGAGCGAATCTTGAGGTGCGTGTTGGCCTGGCCGGTCCGCAGAATCTCTGCAACCTGATCGTCGCTGATGCCCCACAGGCTGAGCCGATCTTTGGTGGTCTGCAGCAGTTGGGCATTCCCGCTGCGCTTGGCGTCGAGCAGGTTCTGCACGGTGACCACCAGGTCGGGGCTGTAGAGCAGGGCCAGGTCTTCGTCCTGCTCGACCATCCGCCCGGTTTCATTGACGAACAGCTTGTCGAGCCGCCCTTTCACGCGGGCGGCGACCTGCTTTTGCTCCCGCTCGTTGAACTCCACGTAGCCGGCGGTCGCGATCTTCTTCGTCAGCGGCACGTAATCGACCGTCCAGGTCCGCACGCCCGCCAGCACGACCCGATAGGGCGAAAGCTGCACGCGGTTGACGATGCCCGGCGGCAGGGCTTCCTCCCGCGCCGCGCCTGTCTTGCGCTTCGACAGCGGCATCTGGCAGATCGGACACTTCTCCTTGGGGTTGTCGCGGATGACCGTGGGGTGCATCGGGCAGAACCACTCGTACTCGGAGCTGGCCGTCTGCTCGGCGGCCGCGCGGCGGGTCCATTTGTCGAAGTACGCGGCCAGCGTGTCCCAGTAGACGATCGCCAGGCCGATAACGACCAGGATGCCGATAAAGCGCAGCCGAGCGAGCTTCACCAGGATGAGAAAGTCGAACCACCACCAGAACTTCCTGGCTGGGCTGAGCCCGGGCGGGGCGCGCAGGCCCCCTTCGCTCAGGGCGTCGTCCGCCAAGATCGGTGGCTGGGGCGCGTTAACGTCGTTCTGGGACATGGCACGAATCTCCCTTGGGGATCGTTCTCATACCGTGGGGGCAGGCGTCTTGCCGGCCGCACAGGCTGGAAGCCTGTGCCACGCGTGGCAGCCTGCTACGGTTGGGGCGCGTCGAGTTTGGCGAAGTACTTCTTCGGGTCGCTGCGCAGCTTCTTCTCGCAGGCGGTGCAGCAGAGAAAGACTTCACGGCCTTCGACGGTGATTTTCGGCGGCTTGCCCATCTCACCGAGCGCTTCGTCGCTAACGGGACAGATCTTTTGCTTCAGCGCCGCGGCGCGATCGGCTTCCGTCAGCGCCTTGAGCCCCGCGGGAATTGCTTCCTGCGCGCTCCCCGCCGACGATTTGTCCGCATCGCCGCCGGGCGACGAAGTGCCTGCGCCCTGCTGGGCGCCACAACCAACGATCACGCCCGCGAGCAG
>JBGQHD010000422.1:0-5247 GCA_041497795.1 Planctomycetia bacterium | reverse complement strand
TCTGGGGTCAGGAGACAGGAGTCAGGGGAGAGGCGAGCCAATAGCGGCGGTCGGGGTTGTGCGCCTGACCCCTGACTCCTGTCTCCTGACCCCTGTCTCCTGAACTACTCTTTCTCGTCGCTGCCGAACTTCTCGCGCCACGGCTTCTTCGACTCGTAGCTGGCCAGCTCCTTCTTCAGTTGCTCCACCACGTCCTTGTCGCCCAGCTCGACCGCCTTCTTGGACCATTTGATGGCCGTCTCGAAGTCGCCGGTCTCGGCGTAGCCGGCGGCCAGCGTGCTGACGATGTGCGCCTCCTTGTACTTGGTCAGCTCGCAGGCCTGCTTGGCCAATTCGATCGCCCGGCGGCCGTCGCGGACCTTGGCGTCGGGCGACGTCGAGAGCACCCAGGCCAGGTTGTTGAGCACGTTCGTATCGTCCGACTCGTACTTGAGCGATTGAGCGTAATCCTCGACCGCCTTCTGGTGATCGCCGGTCTGAAGATACGTGTCGGCTCGTCCGGCGTAACCGCCGGCGTTCTTCGAGTCCTTGGCGATGAGCTTGTTGAAGGTCTCGATCGCCTTGGCGTTCCGCTTGGCGTAGTAGAAAAGCCGGCCGGCCTGCAGCATCACCTGGGTGTCGTCCGGGTCGATCTTCAGGGCGGACTCCGCGTCCTTCACGGCCCGCTCGTCGTTCCGCAGGGCGTGGTACGCACTGGCCCGCAGCACCAGCAGCTCGCCGGTAGGCTCGACCAGCGAAATCACCTTGTTGATGTCGTTGAGCGCGTCCTGGGCTTTGCCCTGCTGCAAGTAGATGCGGGCCCGCTGGAGATGCGCGGCCGGGACCGGCCCGATTTCAATGGCGGCCGTGAAGCTCTTGACCGCGTCGTCGAGCTTGTTTTGGGCCATCTGGGTCAATCCCAGCAGCGAGAGCAGTTGGGCGTTCTTGGGGTCGAGCCGCAAGGCGGCCTCAAAGTCGGTCTGCGCGTCCTTGAACTTGCCTTCGCTGAGAAAACCTTGCCCTCGCTCGCGCAGCAGGCCCGCGCTATCGGGACTGAGCTTGAGCGCCAGCTCCAGATCGGCGCGTTTCTGCTTGGGGTCGTCGGTCAGCTCCGCCCGCAGTTGGAGCGCCTCGACGAGCAGCTCCAGGTCGCCCTTTTCGCCCTGGCCTTTTTCCACGTCGATGGCCTTGGTCAGGGAGGTGAGCGCGGCTTTGCGGTCGCCGCCGGGGGCGGCCTGCAGCTTGGCCAGAATGAGGTGTGCCCTGGAGGCCGTGGGATCGACCTTCACCGCCTCGTTCAGATCGTCCAGCACGACCTTGCGGCGCTCTTCGTTGAGCTTGCGCTTGGCAATCTCCGTGGCCCGCTCGACGAGGGCCGCGACCAGCATCTTTTGGCAGAAGGTCTTTTGGCCTTCGGACAAGCCGAGGTCCAGGGCCTTCTGGCAATGCCCAATGACCTGACTGAGCTGGAACAGGTTCTTCGCCTCCAGCCGCAGCTTGACGGCCTCGAACAACTCCTTCTCGCCCGGATCGTCGGCGCGAACCGGCGCACCGGAAGCGACAGCCAGACCCACGACCGCTGCCAGGCAAACGCGGCGAAACATCCGAGACCCTCCGGCACATGAAGTCCGACGAGAAACGAATCGAACGAGGAAGACCGCACCAACGCCAGTCAACCAAGTGAAAAGCCTAGTAGCTGCCAGCAGTGTGGTAAATAGGAATCCACGGAGAACGCGAACCTGGGCAGCGGCCGAGTTCCGTAGAGGTCCGCACCAAATCAGCGTAACCGCGACAGATTGTCCGGCATCCAAGGGGAGGTGGATTCGCCTGCGCGGCATCCAGCGGCGAGTCGTGGTAGAGGCGGTGGCCTTTGGCGTGACTCAAATTGCGGCAGCCGCAGAATCGCGGCAGCCACTGACCAGCACGGCACGGCCTTTGCTCAATACTCCTCGGCCGCCAGGCATCTGCCAAATCCGCACACCGGGGAAACCGGCGTGCGAACCAAAACAGAGGCGGCAACGTAACTAAAGGAAGAAGAAGTAGTTCTCAACGGATGACCGCTACGGCGGTTCACGAAATCCGCGCCGGCGCGTGTTCTGGGCTGGCCGTTGCGTTTGCGATGTAATCGTTTGCTCAGCCGGCTCGAGTAGACGGGGCAGTGTGCTCGAGCCGAGCAGTTACTCTCTGCGCTGTCGAGCTGTCAGTCTGGCCGCCACTGCGGCAGGCACGCTCCGCGCGAAGCGGCACCACTGCCGACTGGACGGCGCCCGGCTTTCGGCCCGCGCCACGTCCGATCCTGAGTCTCTGTTTCTCCCGATCACTCTCACCTAATTCAATACCATGAAACCGATTGCCACCAACCGAACTCGACCCGTCACTCAGCGCCGCAAGGTCGGCCCGCGCGGCCCCGCCAAGCCGCCCTCGGACGAGCAGCGCCGAGATGACCTGCATGACCCACGCGCGGGCGATCCCGTGCCTTCCGATGCGCAGCGCACGGAAGAGCGGGCGTCCGGCGCCGTTTCGGATCAGCCGACCACTACCGCCCAGGGCCTGGCCGTTCACGGCATCTTGGAGCTGCATCCGCAGGGGTACGGCTTCCTGCGCGATCCGGCCCAGGACTACCGGCCGACGCCCGATGACGCTTTCGTGCCGGCCCCCACGATCGAGACGCTGCGCCTGCGGCCGGGCAACCTGGTGCGCGGTGTCGCCTATGCCTCGGGCCGCGGCGGTCCGCGCGTTTCGGAGGTCGTCGAAGTCGATGGCCTGCCGGCGGAAGCCTATCGCGGAGTCAAGCAGTTCGACGAGCTGACGCCGATCGTGCCCAAGTCGTGGCTGCGCCTGGAGACGGGTCCCGAGCCGCTGAGCACGCGGGTGATCGACTTGCTGGCGCCGCTGGGCAAAGGGCAACGGGCCTTGATCGTCAGCCCCCCCCGCAGCGGCAAGACGGTCCTCTTGCAGCAGATCGCCAATGCCATTTCGACCAATCATCCGGAGGTCGATCTGTTCGTGATGCTGGTGGACGAGCGGCCGGAAGAGGTCACGGAGTTCCGCCGTCGCACCCGCGGCGAGGTGCTGGCCAGTAGCCTGGACCGCGACGTCGAGGGGCACGTCCGCCTCTCGCGGCTGGTGGTCGATCGCTGCAAGCGCCTGGCCGAGCGCGGTCGCGACGTGTTCCTGCTCATCGACTCGCTCACCCGCATGGCCCGCGCCTTCAACAAGTGGATCGGCGGCGCGGGGCGGACGATGAGCGGCGGGCTCGACATCCGCGCCCTCGACATGCCGAAGAAGCTGTTCGCCAGCGCCCGGGCCTTCGAGGAAGGCGGCTCGCTGACCATCGTGGCCACGGCCCTGACCGAAACCGGCAGCCGCATGGACGACGTGATCTTCGAGGAGTTCAAGGGCACCGGCAACATGGAGCTGGTGCTCGATCGCCAGCTCGCCGACCGCCGCGTCTGGCCGGCCGTCGATATCACGCGCACCGGCACCCGCCACGAGGAGCTGCTGCTGGAGCCGGCGGCCCTGCACGCCTCGACGATGCTGCGCCGCACGCTGTCCAGCATGAACCCGGTGGATGGCATGGAGCGGCTCATCGCCCAGCTCGCCAAGCACAAGTCGAACGACGAACTGGTGGCGCTGATCAGCGGGCGCGCGGCGTAGACGACCAGAATGAGAGCCTCAAGAAGCCCGGCTTCTCCAAGAAGCCGGGCTTCTGCGTTGCCGTGGTTCGCCCTGAGGGGCCATGCGATAGACTGAAGGCATGGCCCTGTTCGACCACATCAGTTGGCAGCTCTTTGGCCACACCTTTGGGCTGGTGCTGGCCACGTTGGCCGTCAGCCTGCCACTGGGCACGTGGCTTGCCGTCCTGCTGTTTCGCACTAACCTGGCCTTTCGCCGGGTCTGGCTGGCCGCCGCAGCCGTGCAGCTCTTCGTGCCGATGTTCGTCTACGCGGCGGCGTGGAATTCCGGCTTTGGCGTCACCGGCTGGTTCACCACGCTGCTGGGCGGGCAACCGGTCTGGCTGGAAGGCTTTCGCGGCGCCGTTTGGGTTCACGCGGCCAGCTCGCTGCCATGGGTGGTGCTCATCGTGGGCTGTGGGCTGCGGCTGGTCGAGCCGGAGTTGGAGGAAGAATCGCTGCTCCACACGTCGCCGGGCCGGGTGCTGCTGCGGGTGACGCTGCGGCGCGCCCTGCCGGCCGTCGGCGTCGCGGGCCTGTGGGTTGCGGCCACCACCGCCAGCGAGATGACGGCCACCGACCTGTTCGGCGTCCGCACCTTTGCCGAGCAGATCTACATGTCCTTCTCCGGCGGAAGCAGTCCGGCCGAGGGGCTGGTGGGGGTCCTGCCTTTCATCGCCACCATGACGGGTCTGGTGCCGGCGGCCGTCGTGCTGCTCGGCCGGGTCACCCCGCCCGACCTACCTGCCGGCGTTCGTTCGCGGCCGACCATGCCGCTGGGGCCGCTGCGCGGACCGCTGAGCATCGCCGTGGCCCTGGCCATGCTGGCCCTCGTGGCCGTGCCGCTGGGTAGCCTGATCTACAAAGCGGGCATTGAAGTCATCAAGGTTGATGCCGAGATCCTGCGGCAATGGAGCGCCGCCAAGCTGCTGGAACGGATCTTCGGCAGCCAGGCCTTGTTCTGGCGCGAGCTGCCGTCGAGGCCGGAGCCGGGCGTGTTTTCGCGATTCGGCGAAGAGATGTGGTGGTCGCTGCGGCTCGGCGCGCTGGCGGCGACGACGGCCGCCGCCGTCGGTCTGCTGCTGGCCTGGTGGCTGCGCGGGACGGGGCGGCGCACGGTGCCCACCCTCTCGCTGCTCGCAGCGGCCATCGCAATGCCCGGCCCGCTCGTGGCATTGGGCCTGATCTTCCTGCTGAACCGGCCCGAGCTGCCGTGGCTGGTGACGTTCTACGATCAAACGCTCTTGGCCCCCTGGCTGGCGCTGGTGATCCGCACACTCCCTTGGACCACGCTGCTGCTGTGGTTCGCGCTGCGGAGCGTGCCGCAAGACGTGCTCGACGCCGCGGCCGTGGACGGCGCCGGCCCGGTCACTCGGCTGGCGCGGATCGTGCTCCCGCTGCGCCTGGGCGCCGTGGCCCTGGCCTGGCTCGTGGCCTTCGTGCTGGCGGTGGGCGATTTGGCCTTCACGGTGATCGTGCTGCCGCCGGGCGTGGAGACGCTTTCCGTGAAAATCTTCCGCCTCATCCACGCCGCGGCCGACAACGAAGTCGCGGCGGTGTGCCTGGTGATCCTGGCCGCGCTGAGCGGCGTGAC
>JBGQHD010000421.1:0-5260 GCA_041497795.1 Planctomycetia bacterium | reverse complement strand
GGCGGCGTCGAGACCTTCCAGGGGAGCCAGGACCTGGGCACCGGCACTCGCACGGTGATCAACATGGTCATCGCCGAGACGTTGGGCCTGCCGATGAACGCGGTGAAGGTCAATATCGGCTCGTCGCAATACCCGGCGGCCAACCCGTCCGGCGGCAGCATCACCGTGGGCAGCGTGTCGGAAGCCAACCGCCGCGGGGCGACCGACGCCCTCAACCAACTGCTGACCAAGGCCGCGCCGAAGCTGGGCGGCGACGCCGACAAGCTGGAGGCCAAGAACGGCCGCATCCAGGTGATCGGCGACGCTGACAAGAGCTTGAGCTGGAAAGACGCCTGCGCCCTGCTGGGCGTCACGCCGATCGAGGCCACCGGTCGGCACGCCGGCGGCGGCAGCGTGCTCTCCAGCTCCCAGGTGGGCGGCGTGCAGATGGCCGAAGTGGCCGTCGATAAGGAAACCGGCATCGTGAAGATGAAGAAGTTCGTTGCCGTGCAGGATGTCGGCATGGTGATCAATCCCAAGACGGCCGAGAGCCAAATCTACGGCGCGGTCATCATGGGCATCGCCTACTCGCTCTTCGAAGAGCGGATCATGGACGCCAAGACCGGCGCCTTCGTGAACGTCGATCTGGCCGACTACAAGCTGCCGCGGTTGGGCGACGTGGGCGAGATCGTGGTCCATCTGTACCAGCCGGAAAGCGAGTACAACCGCGGCGTCGTCGGCCTGGGCGAGCCGCCGGTGATCTCGCCGGGCGCCGCGATCTCCAACGCCGTGTGCAACGCCCTGGGCGTCCGCGTGCCGATATTGCCCATGACCCCCAAGCGCGTGCTGGAAGCGCTGAAGGAAACCGCCTAACCAAAGTAGGCGTCACGCTCCGCGTGACGCTCATCACGCGGAGCGTGATGGCTACACTACACGCAACCCACTCGGTGACCCCATGAAGAACTTTGAATACGCGGCCCCCCGCTCCGAGGCCGAGGCGGCCCAACTGCTCTCGCCCCGCCGGGGCGTGACGGAAGTGCTGGCCGGCGGGACCGACCTGATCGGCCTGATGAAGAAGATGATCATCACGCCCGACCGCGTGGTGTACATCAAGGACATCCGCTCGCTGCGCGGCATCGAGGCCCGCGGCAACGAGGTGGCGATCGGCGCCGTCACCACCCTGGACGACGTGCTGGACAGTCCGCTGATCGACGAGTTCCCGGCCGTCCGCCAGGCCATCGCCGGCATCGCCAGTCAGCAGCTCCAGGCCCAGGGCACGATCGGCGGCGAGCTGTGCCACCGGCCGCGCTGCTGGTACTTCCGCGACGGGCACGGCCTCTTGGCCGACCGCGGGCGGAGGGTGGTCGAGGGAGACAACCGCTTCCACGCCATCCTGGGCAACTCGGGACCGGCGAAGTTCGTCAATTCGTCCCGGCTGGCCCCGGCGCTGATCGCGCTGGGCGCCCGGCTGCGGATCGTCGGCGGGGCAGCGGACGCCGGCGAAGCGGCCGACGACGCCGTCAACGCCCACGAGTTGCCGCTGGCGCAGTTCTATCGCGTCCCCCGCGACGAGCATCAGCGGGAGAACGTGCTCGAGGGCAACCAGTTGGTCACGCACGTAATCGTGCCCAAGCTCGGACTGGCCAACGCCACCTACGAAGTGCGGCACGGCGAAGGGCCGGACGCTCCGCTGGCGGCCGCGTCGGCCGCGCTGCGGATCGTGGATGGCGTGGTCCGCGAGGCGCGGGTCGTGCTGGGGCACGTGGCCCCCACCCCCTGGCTGTCGGCCGAAGCCGCCGAGGCCATGCTGGGCCAGGTGGTCACGCCCGAATCGGCCGAGCGGGCCGGCGAGGCGGCGGTCCGCCGCGCCACGCCGCTCAAGGATAACCAGTACAAAGTCCAGCTCGCCAAGGTGGCGGTCAAGCGGGCCATCCTGCTGGCCGCCGGCTGCGAAACCGGAGGCTTTTGCGTGTAGCCGAAGTCGCCAGACTTCGGAGACGTGGACTCGGAGAAGTCGTAGCCGAAGTCGCCAGACTTCGGGCCTGAACTCTGGCGAGTTCAGCTACGACTCATACGCTCGTTAAGGCCATCACATTAAGCAAGAATCGCAAGGATTCTCACATGGCTCAGAATACCTCGTCGCTGAACGTCGTCGGCCAGGGGGCCTGCCGTCACCTGCTCTCCAAGGGCATGTTCCTGACCGGCTCGCTGGAGCCCACCGAGCACCCCCTCACGCCGCACGCCGACGGCTACTGCTGGTGCAACCTCACCCAGGGTCAGATGGGTCCGGACAATCGGGTAGTGGACCGCCCCGACTGCCAGGCCGGCCGGTCCTGCTACGAGCCGCGGTAAACTTGTGGGGCACGTTTTCAACGTGCCTTGATGAGATTGTTCCGCCCGGCACTGGCCGGGCGGTTTCGCGCGCTAGGTGGCCAACTCGCTCCGCGAGTGGGAGGATTTCCCGCGCCTCGCTTGTGGGCCAGACATTCCTGTCTGCCAGGCAGGCTGGAAAGCCTGCCCCACGCTCCGACTCGCGGAGCGAGTCGGCCACATTGTGGGTTCCCAGGCGGAGCCTAGGAACCAGACTCTTTCGCTAAAGTGACCGCCCGCCGCCGGGCGACCAGACAAGTGGAGAGCATTTGCATGGCGCCACAACCTCTGCCGCAGGCCAGGCCAGAAGACATCGGCCTGAACCCCGCGCGGCTGAAGAATGCTTACGACCTGCTGGAGGCGTGGACCAAGGGGCCGCGGCCGGCGATCCCCGGGGCGGCGCTGGTGGTGGGGCGGCGGGGCAAAATCGTGCCGCCGCGATTCTTCGGCCGCCAGGGGCCCGAACCGGACGCCGAGCCGATCCGCTCCGACGGCATGTTCCTGCTGGCCTCGATCACCAAGCCCATCACCTGCGTGGGGGCCATGCTGCTCGTCGAGCGCGGGCTCCTCAACCTCACCGACCGCGTTACGCGGTATATCCCCGACTTTGCCGCCCACCATAAAGAAGATACGCTCGTTCACCACCTCTTTACGCACACGTCCGGCATGCCGGACATGCTGAAGAACAACGTCGAGCTGCGGAAGGCCCACGCCCCGCTGAAGAAGTTCATCGAGGGGGCCGTCCGCGACACGGTGCCGCTGTTTCGGGCCGGCACGAACTTCAGCTACCAGAGCATGGGCACGCTGATCGTGGCCGAGATCGTGCAACGGATCACCCAGCTCTCGATCCACGAGTTTCTCAAGAAGGAGATCTTCGATCCCCTCGGCCTGCGGTCCACCGGCCTGGGCTCGCGGGGCTTCGACCGTGCCCGCCTGGTGCGCGTCGAGACGCCCGACTATCTCTCCGGCGGCGACTTCGGCTGGAACAGCACGTACTGGCAGGAGATGGGCGCGCCCTGGGGCGGCATGTTCAGCACGGTGGAAGAGTTCGCCGTCATCTGCCAGATGATGCTCGGCGAGGGGACGTACAACAGCAGCACTGCTCCCAGCACCCCGGCTGCTCCAAGCAGCCGGGGTGCTAATCAGGGCGGAGTGCGGCTGCTCTCCCCGCGCAGCGTGCGGATGATGACCGCCAACCGGTTGGACGATTATCCCGAGCTGCCCGAGCCGATCCGCCGCGTCACCCCCTGGGGCTTGGGCTGGCAGATGAACCACCCTGGCACGCCGGAGAACTGGAGCGATCTTCTGGACCGCACGGTCTACGGCCACACCGGCGCGACCGGCACGCTCACCTGGCTCGACCCGCGGAGCAACGAGCCTGGGCAGGGCGGTTTCTGCATTCTCTTCACGACCGGGGTGCGGGCCAAAGGCCCCGCCCGTCTGGTGCACGTCTCCAACGCGGTGGCTGCGGCGTTCGTGGATTAACCGCTCGGTTGCACGGCGATTGGGCCGCTCGTATAGTGAATGCTCCTCCGTGGGGCAGGCATTCCTGCCTGCCGGCGGGCAGGAATGCCTGCCCTACGCTCGGCCTGCTCCACGTGGTGATTTTGCCCGCTGGCCGGCGAACTTCCCTCGCCCGTGCCGCGTAGCAAATGCTGATCTCATCGTACTTCCTATTCTCGTCATTCTGCGGGGCCAGACGTGTCGAACGCCACCAGCGCACCCAAAGCCACTTCCGATCCCACCGGAACCGCCGCGCCGCAAGTCGTTATCAGGACGAGGAACCTGCAAAAGGTGTATCGCGACTTCTGGGGCCGCCAGAAAGTGCGGGCCCTCAAGTCGCTCGACCTGGAAATCCACCGCGGCGAGGTCTTCGGCCTCTTGGGGCCCAACGGGTCGGGCAAGACCACGTCGATTAAGCTCATGCTGGGCCTGCTCTTCCCCACCGAGGGGGAGGTCACCGTCTTCGGCCTGCCGGCCACCGACGTGGCCAAGAACGCCCGCCTCGGCTATTTGCCCGAAGAGTCGTACCTCTATCGCTTCCTGAACGCCGAAGAGACGCTCGACTTTTACGGCCGGCTGTTCAACCTGCCGACCGAAGTTCGCCGGCAGCGCGTGGAACAGGTCATCCGCACGGTCAAGCTCGGCTGGGCCCGACACAGGCAGGTGAAAGAGTATTCCAAAGGCATGGCCCGTCGCCTGGGCGTCGCCCAAGCGCTGATCAATGATCCGGAGCTGATTATCCTCGACGAGCCGACGACCGGCCTGGATCCGCTCGGCACGCGGGACATGAAGGACTTGATCCTGAAGCTGCGCGACGAACACGGCAAGACGGTGCTCTTATGCAGCCATTTGCTGGCCGACGTGCAAGACGTGTGCGACCGCATCGCCATCCTGCACCAAGGCGAGCTGCGGGAGCTGGGCCGCGTGGCCGACTTGCTGCGGGTGGAGGAGGTGACGGAAATCCGCGCCCGCGGGCTGAGCGAGGAAGCCAAGAAGGAAGTCCAAGAAGTCATCGCCCGGCACGGCGGCCAGGTGGAAAAAATCGGCCACCCCACGACGTCGCTGGAAGAGCTGTTCCTGGCCATCGTGCGGGATAGCGAAGCCCGGCCAGGCCGGACCGTCCGCCGCGAGGTGCCGCCGGCGCCCAAGGCGTGACAAGGTGAGGGGATGACAAGGTGACAGGCTGAACATCGAACGTCCAACATCGAACATCGAACATCGAACGGCACTTATCAAAGCGTTCGATGTTCGATGTTCAATCTTTCACGTTGTCCGTATTCCTAGCGCAACGAGTTGTCGATGGTCATTGAACCTGGGCACGAAACGCCGGAATTCTTCGACTGGATTGGGCCGGCGCTCCTCACCTGGCTTGTGGTCGGCCTGGTCCTGATCGTGTTCGGCGTGGGCC
>JBGQHD010000420.1:0-5276 GCA_041497795.1 Planctomycetia bacterium | reverse complement strand
GTTGGTGGTCCAGGCGTTGGTGGTCCAGGCGTTGGTGGTCCAGGCGTTGGTGGTCCAGGCGTTGGTGGTCCAGGCGTTGGTGGTCCAGGACCGGGTCGAGGGCCAGGTGTTGGTGGTCCGGGTGTTGGTGGTCCGGGACCGGGTCGAGGGCCAGGTGTCGGTGGTCCAGGTGTCGGTGGTCCAGGTGTTGGTGGTCCAGGTGTTGGTGGTCCAGGTGTTGGTGGTCCGGGTCGAGGTCCAGGTGTTGGTGGTCCAGGTGTTGGTGGTCCGGGTGTTGGTGGTCCGGGTCGAGGGCCGGGAATCGGTCGCCCTATTCCCGGTCGTGAATTGCGCCGCGACGACAGTCGACAACCGGAAGTTCGTGCCCAAGCCGCGGGACCGGGTCAAGGCGCGCCAGCCGGCCCAGGCGGAGCCGGGTTCGGACCGGGCGCGCCCGGTGGGCCAGGCGCTGGTAGGCCAGGCGCCGGCGGACCAGGGGGAGCAGGCGCCGGCGCGGGCGGTCCAGGCGGTGCCGGCCAGCCCGGCGCTGGCGGTCCGGGCGGAGCGGGATTTGGAGCGGGCGCTGGGGGACCTGGCGGTGCGCCAGGCGGACCAGGCGCTGGTAGGCCAGGTGCCGGCGGGCCAGGGGGAGCAGGCTTCGGCGCCGGCGCGGGTGGTCCAGGCGGTGCCGGCCAGCCCGGCGCTGGCGGTCCGGGCGGAGCCGGATTTGGAGCGGGCGCTGGGGGACCTGGCGGTGCGCCAGGCGGAGTGGGTTTTGGCCCCGGCAGTGGGCCGGGATTCCCTGGAGCAGGCGCCGGCGGCTCCGGCGGCGGTGGGAGTGCTTCCAGCTCGGTCGGCGCGCTGATCGCCGCGCTGGGAATCAACACGACCGAGACCGCCCGTCAAGCTCTCGAAGACGTCGTCTCGGGCAAGGTGAAGTCGGACGTGGAGGATCTAGCGATCACCCAGTTGGCCCTTGCCGCTCTGGCCGAGAACATGTCGGGCAAGCATGGCGAGACGTTGTTCCGCGCGTTGACCAAGCCGGACCAGATGCGTTCCGGCGGAGCCGTCACGGCCGACGTGCTGCAGCGCGGCGCCATTTCCGCGATCGAGGCGATGGACTTGCCGGCTCTGCGAACGCGATTGGCTCAGCAGATGGGCGCCGTCGCCGCCGCATTCAAGAAGCCCTTGACGGAGATGCTGCTGAAGCAGCGCTCCGACAACGTCCGGGCACAGATCGAGCTTTACGCCGCCAACGCCGTCGATCCGGAGGCGAAGCGCGCCCTGCAGTCCGGGTTTGCCAACTACGGGCAGCAGGCCCTCAACAGTCTGATGAGCGTCACCGAGCAAGCGAGCACCGGAGGTGGATTTGGCGGCGGTGCCGGTGGAGCGGGCGGCGCGGGCTTCGGGGCCGGCGGCGGCCCAGGTGGGGCGCCTGGAGCCGGGCGACCCGGACCTGGCGCTGGTGGACCTGGCGCTGGTGGACCTGGTGCCGGAAGACCTGGTGCGGGAGGACCTGGTGCCGGAAGACCTGGTGCCGGAGGACCTGGTGCCGGAGGACCTGGTGCCGGAGGACCGGGCACGTTCGGCGGTGGCCAATCCGGCGGCGGCGAACTGACCGCGGAACAACTGGGCGATCTGGTCGCCGGCTTGTGGACGCCACAATTCGGAGGCGAGGTCGCCAAGGCCGTCGCCAGCGCCCAGGCGGCCGCCGATGCCGACGTGCTCCGCCTGGGGGCGGCCATGCCGCTGACTCCGGTGCGTCGCTCGTTCCAGCAACTGCTCGATTCTCGCGTGAAGGGCTCGCCCGAAGGACTGATTGCGGGGCAAACCCTGGCCGATGTGGTACGCGATCCGGGCTTGCTGTTGGTCTTGAAGTCCGTGCCCTGGAAGAACCGTAAATCGGCGCCGGCAGCCGCCGGCAACGGCGGCGGCGGACCGAATTTCGGCCCCGGTGGGGCAGGCGGCCCGCCGGGCGGGGCGCCCGGCGGTGCCAATAAAGCCGGCAAGAAAGAAGCGAAAGGGGATCACAAGGCAGACGGCACCGAGCAATGGCTGGATGCGACCGAGGCCGTCTTGAGATCCACGTTCGCTCGCCTGGGCGCCGCGAACCGGATGCGCAATGCGCCCGCTCCGCCGATCAAGGTGCCCCGCGGCGAGAAGACGGCCGAATACTACCTCAAGTGGCCGGACGAATTGCCGGACAACGCGAAGCAGCTCGGCGTGGCCCCGATGACCGTGCATTATCTGCGAATCGAGTCCAACGACCGCGGCGCCGGCACGAGCCTTTCGGCCCAGGTGAAGAACCGCAAGACGCACGCCATTCCGGGCGGCTTCTGGTACGAGAACCGGCTCAGCCAAAAGGGCACGTTGAGTTCCCTGGACATCATGGTCGCCCAGGCAGGCGCCAGCGGCGGCTCGGGCCCGGGCGGATTCGCAGGCGGCGGGCCAGGCGGGCGAGGCCCCGGCTCCGGCCCAGGAGGGGGCGCAAAAACGCCACAGGGTCAATTCGTCATCGACATCCTGTACGTGGAGATCGAGGATTACCAGAAGTAAGCGCCGGCGTGCAAACATTGGTTAGCCGCCCTGCTCTTGCGGTCGTGAGTCTCGGAGAGACTCGCCCACGTGGCAGTAGGCACGCTTCGTGTGCCGTGGGGTAGGCTTCCAGCCTGCGCGAGATTCTTCGCTGCGCTCAGAATGACAGGCGACCGGCCACGTGGCGCACGCCGCTCGTAAGAGCAATTCAAGAGACTCGGTGAAACGCGGCGATCAGTTCGTAGGAAATCGCCGCCACGATGCCCGACATCGGAATGGTCATGACCCACGCCCAAACGACGCGACGCGCCACGCCCCAGCGCACGGCGGAAAACCGCTGCACGGCCCCCACGCCGACGATGGCGCCGGTGATGGTGTGCGTGGTGCTGACGGGGATGCCCCACTTGGCGGTCGTGAACAGCGCCACGGCGGCGGCCGTTTCGGCGCAGGCGCCGCTGTAGGGCTTGAGCTTGGCGATACGCATTCCCATCGTTTTCACGATCCGCCACCCGCCGGCGAGCGTGCCCAAGCCGATGGCCAAGTGGCAGGCCAGCACGATCCAGAAAGGGAAGTCCACGTGCCCGGCGTCGTACTCGGCCTGCTGGCTCTTCCACACGCCCGCGTAGAGCAAGGCCGCGATGATGCCCATCGTCTTTTGGGCGTCGTTCGTGCCGTGGCCCAGGCTGAAGGCCGCCGCCGAGCCGAGCTGCATTACCCGAAAATAGCGATCCACCTTGGCCGGCAGGGCGTTGCGGAGCAGCCACAGCAAGATGGTCACCAGCAACAAAGCCAGCACCAACCCGACCAGCGGCGAGATCACGATGAACTCGACGGTTTGGATGAACCGCTCGTAGTGCAGCACGCCGCTTGCCTTGCCCGCGTACGCCATCGCGGCGCCGCCAAAACCGCCCAGCAGCGCGTGCGACGAGCTGGTGGGCAAACCGAAGAGCCACGTGAACAGGTTCCAGGAAATGGCGCCGATCAGGCCGGCAAGGATGACGTCCTCGTTCACGAAGTCGGCGTGCACCATCTTGGCGACCGTGTTGGCTACTTGCACGCCGAAGAACCAGGCCGCCACGAAGTTCCACCACGCCGCCCACACGACCGCGGGCATCGGCCGCAGCACGCGCGTGCCAACCACCGTGGCGATGGAGTTGGCTGCGTCGTGAAAACCGTTGATGAAGTCAAATGCCAGCGCCGTCAGCAGAATGAGCAGCACATAGGGATGCTGCCCGATCTCGACGATGTCCGTGACAAACCGCTCCACGTGGCGAGCTCCGCTGGGTGCTGGGAGAGGAGTTTTGCAGCCAGTTCTACGTGCCTTTGATGACGATCTCGTTGATGACGTGTCCCACGTCGCGGCAGGCGTCCACGGTGTTTTCCATCGCGGCGAAGAACTCGCGTTGCTTGATGAAGGTCATAATGTCCGGCGGCGAGGCGAACAGTTCCGCCTCCACGTCGCGATAGACTTCATCGGCGTCGTTCTCCAGCCGGCTGATCTCGCGCAGCACGCGGGCCATCTCCTCCGAGCCCAGTTGCCCGCGGCAGAGCGACACGGCGCGTTGCACGTATCCGGTGATTTGCTGCACGATCAGCGCCATGGTGACCGCCTGGGCCGTCGGCCGCTCGATGCGGAAAGCGGTCAGCCGAAAGGCGGCGTCTTCCATGTTGTCCAGCACGTCGTCGAGGCTCGTGGCCAGCGAATGGATGTCCTCGCGGTCAAACGGCGTGATGAACGTGCGGCCCAGCGACGTGAGGATCTTCTCCACGGCCATGTCGCAAGCGTGCTCCAGCTCGCGCATGTCGTTCATCCGCCGTTCGCGGTGGTCGAAGTGCTCGACCAGCTCGCAAAACACCTGGGCGGCCCGGCCGATGATCGCCGTGACCTCGTCGAACATGTCGAAGAACTTCGCCTCGCGTGGAAGCCAGGAAAGACGCATGTCGTGCCGCCGTGAAAATGGACCAGGAAACCGTAGCCGGGTGACCAGCACGTCCACGTGCTGGCTGCTGCGTAGAGGCTGGTTACGTTAGGCGAAGTGACCCGGATACTCAAGGGCCTCGCCGGTCGCGCCGGTCGTCACCGCCCAGCAAGCGGCCAGCCACACGAGCTCCTCGACGCGAAAGAGACCGTCCTCCTGTAGCCCCTTTGGCTTCCCGGAGCATGGCTGCCCACGGCGCGGCGAGCACTGCCGCGGTCCGAAGTCTTCCGTATCGGTCACAAAGTCTTCCGTATATGTCACAAAGTCTTCCGTATCGGTCACACCGCGGATGTCGCGCGGCGGCCGTTCGCTGCGCGCAACCACTTGTCGCACGCGGGGTTAGCTAGCGGAGCGAGACGACTACACTGTGGGCAGCTCCCAGCCCTTGCGGCGCGGGCGGTCCAGGAGGCGATTGGCTTCGTCGTCGCCGGTGAAGTGCTCCTTGTCCGGGTCCCAGCGGAGCTTGCGGCGCAGCTCGCGGGCGATGCCGGCCAGGTGACAGAGGGTGGCCGTACGATGCCCCGCCTCGACCGGCGCGTTGGGCGTGCCGCGGCTGCGGATGCAGTCGAGCCAGTTCTGGATGTGCGGCCGAGCGACGTGTTGCCCGCCGCCGGACCATTTGGCGAGCACCCCACGGTCGGGCGGGTCTTTCACCAGCTCGGGCGGGTTCACCGAGAAGGCGTTCCGCCGCATGGTGAGCACGCCTCGCTCGCCGCGATACACCTCGCCACGATAGCCGTCTCCACGATTGACTTCGCTGCGCCCCTCGAAGCGCAGCTCGAC
>JBGQHD010000419.1:0-5280 GCA_041497795.1 Planctomycetia bacterium | reverse complement strand
GTAGCCGAAGTCGCCAGACTTCGGGTTCGCCAGACTTCTGAACTCTGGTGAGTTCAGCTACCCTGCCGATCTCCGCCCGACAGACCACTTGTCCGCGTCCGATTGTGCCAAGCGTGCCGGCCATGCGGCCGTCAGCCGCCGCAGCACGCTCCCGGCGCCGGAAAACTTTGCGCATTTGGCGCAGCTTGCCGATATTCTTGTTGGCATGAAGACCAAGCGCAAACAACGGAAGCCCAATGCGGCGCCTGAGGTCGCGCCATCGCCCCAGTCTGCGCATGTGGAAGAGCACGACCGCTCCGCGAACTCATCGAGAGAGCCCGTCGCCGTAAACCCTATCGCCGTAGAGCCTGCCGCCGTTCCGTGCCCTCTGTCGCGACGGGTCCGCTGCCTGATTAGCGTGGCCCTGCTGTTTCACCTGGGCGCCGTGTTCTTGGCGGCGCTGCGCGTGCCGCCGGTGAGCCAGTTGGCTGTCTCGGCCGCGGAAGGCGTGCAATGGTACACCAACCTGGTGCTGGTGCATCCGGGTTATCGCTTCTTTGCGCCCGATCCCGACGCCAGCCAAATGCTGCGAGTCGAGATCGTGGCGGCCGATGGCTCGCAGCGGGAAGAGACGTACCCCGATCTGGGGCGCGAGTGGCCGCGGCTGCTCTACCATCGCCACTTCATGCTGACGTCGCGGATGCAGAGCGCGCCGGCCGACTTCATGTCCCAAGCGCTGGCCGACTCCTACGCCCGGCATGTGTTCGCGCGAGAAGGCGCGCAAGAGGTGCGCATCTTTCGCCGCGAGCACCAGTTGCCGTCGCGCGACGACGTGCTCAAGGGAAAGCCGCTCACGGACACCAGCCTCTACACCACGCCCTACAACAGCCCCGTGGGGAAATGGACCACCGCGGCCGGCGGGCCGCTGGACGCGACCCGGCTCGAGCTGGAGCTTCGCGTCGATTTCACCGCCTCGCTCGTGGGACGGGTGCGCGGCCAGATGGTTCGTGAGTCCTGGAGGTGGGAGCCCGCGCCGCCGCCGGGTCCGCGGCGGCTGATCTTTTTCGAAAATGCCGACAAGGTGCAGTTCTGCTCCGCCGACGTGCCCGAGGAGCACGAAATGGTGCTGCACTATCCGCTGCCCGGCGGCGTGTCCCGCGTGGCTGCCATCGAGCACGTGCCGATGCGTCGCGAGCCGCCGCCGCTGGTCGTCTATCGGGGAGAGCAGCCGTGATCGGTCTAGCACAAAGAGCCAGCCAGGCGGCGGCGGACTACCTGCGCGACATCGCGCGCGGCTGGGACCGGTTCTGGTTCACGCCCGCCGATCCCGCCACGTTCTGCCTGATCCGGCTGCTGGCCGGGCTGATGCTGCTCTACACGCACCTGGTCTGGACGCTCGACCTCGAGGCGTTCTTCGGGCCAACTCCCTGGATTTCGCTGGATGCCTGGCGATTCTCCCGACAAGGCCTGTTTTCCTGGAGCTACTTGCTCTACGTCGAGTCGCCGGCGCTGCTCTGGACGCTGCACGTCGCGGCGCTCATTGTGCTGGTGATGTTCGCGCTGGGCCTGTTCAGCCGCGTGACCTCGGTGCTGGCGTTCATCATCACCGTGTCGTACGCCAACCGCGTGCCGGCGGCGCTGTTCGGGCTCGACGTCATCAACGCCATGCTGGCGCTCTACCTGATGATCGGGCCCAGCGGGGCCTGCTATTCGCTCGATCGGCTCATCGCTCGCCGGCGCGCCGGCGGTCAACTGCCGCCGCCCCGGCCGAGCATCTCGGCCAACATCGGCGTTCGCTTGATCCAGTTGCACATGTGCATCGTGTACCTGTTCGCCGGGCTGGGCAAGCTCCAGGGCGGGAGCTGGTGGGACGGCAACGCCATGTGGCTGTCGATCGCCAACCTGGAATACCAGTCGATCGACATGACCTGGCTGGCTGCCTGGCCGCTGACGCTGAACTTCCTCACGCACCTCACGATCGCCTGGGAGGTCTCTTACGCGGCGCTCATCTGGCCGCGGCTGACGCGGCCCATCGTGCTGGCCCTGGCGATTCCGCTGCACTTGGGCATCGCCTGTTTCCTGGGCATGATCACCTTCGGCCTGGTGATGCTGATCGGCAACCTGGCGTTTGTGTCGCCGGCGATCGTGCGGGCGATTCTCTCGCGCTCCGGCGAGAATCGCGAAGTAGCCGAAGTCGCCAGACTTCGGGGAGCGTGACTCCGGCGAGCAGTCGCCGCAAGATCGTGTCGTCCCAAGCCGAAGGTGTGGCACGGCCATCTTGGCCGTGAATTCACGGGCTGGAAGCCCGTGCCACGATCCATCAACCGACGCGTGCGGCGCACCAGCGCCTCCGCATTTCGCCCCACCCCGTTGGCACGCGCACCCGCGACGATTAGGCTATGGCTGCGGCGGCGCCCTTGCGCGAGTCTCCTTCGTATCTTTCTCCCCGGTGCGAGCTATGCGAACCGTTCTTTGCGCTGCGATCCTGTTGTCGTTTGCCCCTTCCGTTCTGGCCGACGACGACGCCAAGCCGGTGGCCCTCTTCGACGGCAAGACGCTGGAGGGCTGGGACGGCGACGCCAAGGTGTTCCGCGTCGAAGACGGCGCGATTGTCGGCGGCACGCTCAAGGAGCGGATCGCCCGCAACGAGTTCCTCTGCACGAAGAAGGAATATGGCGACTTCGAGCTGCGGGCCAAGGTCAAGCTGCTGGGCGACGGGGCCAACGGCGGCGTGCAGTTCCGCACCAAGCGGATCCCCAACAACCACGAGGTCAGCGGCTACCAAGCCGACATGGGCGACGGCTGGTGGGGCAAGCTCTACGACGAATCGCGCCGCAACCGCGTGCTGGCCGAGCCGAGCAAGGACGTCAAGGTGAAGGTCAGCGCCAAGGACTGGAACGACTACGTCATCCGCTGCGAAGGCCCCCGCATCCAGCTCTGGCTCAACGGCGTAAAGACCGTGGACTATACCGAAAAGGACGAAAAGGTCGCTCGCAGCGGCATCATCGCCGTGCAAATCCACGGCGGCGGGCCATCGGAAGCCTGGTACAAGGACATTACCATCGTCGAGCTGAAGGCGGCGAAATAGTCCGCGAGCCCTGCCTCGCCGGCAACGTCTTAGGACCTGTGGGCGCCGAACATCGAACATCCAACGTCCAACGTCCAACGTCGAACAAAGCACCCATGTTCGAAGTTGGACGTTGGACGTTCAACGTTGGACGTTCGATGACCAAAATGACCAACAACTGAGATACACCACATGACCAGCCTGTTGCTCGCCGCCGCCGTGCTCATGGCCGAGCCCAAAGACAAGACCGCCCAGCCGAAGGACGACGCAGCCGGGCTGCTGAAGGTCTTTCGCGAGGAGTTCCTGCACATCACGCCCGGCAAGGGGAAGTTCCCGGCCGAGTTCACGATGGGTGAAGAGGGCGGCCAGCCGTCGGCCGCGCCGGCCCGTAAGGTTCGCTTCGACCACGAGTTCCACATAGCCCGCTACGAGGTGCCGCAGAACCTGTGGCAGGCAGTGATAGGCTCCAATCCCAGCAAGTGGAAGGGCCGCCGCAACTCGGTCGAGATGCTCTCGTACGACGAAGCGGTCGGATTCTGCGAGAAGGCCACGCGACTGTTGCGCGCGGCCAAGCTCATCACCGCGGGGCAAGTGATCCGCCTGCCGTCGGAGGCCGAGTGGGAATATGTCGCCCGCGCCGGCACGACCACGCGCTATTCGTTCGGCGACAACGAGAAGGATCTCGGCACGTACGGCTGGTTCACCGGCAACGCCGCTATGAACGATCCGCCGGTGGGGGCCAAGAAGCCCAACCCCTGGGGCCTGTACGACGCGCACGGCTACCTTTGGGAATGGTGCAGCGACCCGTGGCACGAAGACTACAAGGACGCCCCGACCGACGGCACCGCCTGGACCAAGGGGGGCGACGACAAGCAGCGCGTCGCCCGCGGCGGAAGCTGGAAAGACAAGGCCGACCAGCTCACCTGCGCCTACCGCCAGGGCCTGGACCGCAAGACCCGCGACGACGCCGTCGGCCTCCGCTGCGTGCTGGCGGATGAGCCGCCGGCGAAAGCCAAGTAGCCTGACTCTCCGAGTCGGGCGGTGGGTTGTGCCGCGCGCGTCGGTGACTCGGCAAGGTAAGATAATTCGGTAGCGGCCAGCGATGACCAGCTTCTTGCCGCCAACGGATGTCCCCAAGACGCCCGACTTAGAGAGTCAGGCTTGTGGATGGGCGACTGGGTTGTCATGCCAAATCACGTTCACGCCTTGGTGGTTCCATTTGACGATTGGGAACTGGAAGACCTGCTGGGTTCGATCAAGAAGTGGACTTCGCGGCTGATCGGCCAGTGGCTGAGCGACCAGCCAGCGCGGTTTTTGCCGGCCGGTCCTGCCCATAACCGTCGTCGCTTCTGGCAATATGAATCGTACGACCGCATCGTGCGCGGCGTTGAGGAGCTGACCGCGTTCCGGCGGTACATCGCTCAGAACCCGAGCGCCGCGCGGAGCGGCGCCGACGAGTGCTCGTATCATGCCGCGCCGTGGCTTGACGCTTTCGCGCCGCGTCCGGAGTTGTAGCCTGACTCTCCGAGTCGGACATCGTGTGCCCAACTCGGAGAGACAGGCTGCGGCTCGCAACCTCGCCAGGATTCTAGCATGGCGGTTGCCGGCGATCCGTCTTTACGTGCCGGCTCTTCGGTTTTCAACGCCCGACTCGGAGAGTCAGGCTACGCCGCTCCTCGCAACGGCCCGCTCGGGCATTTCAGCTTGAACAGCCCGAAGATTTCTTCCTGCGTCAGGCCGAGTTCTCGCCGGCCGGGCGCCGGGGCGCCAGAGAAGATGGTGTCGAAGATTTCCCGCTTGTCGCGGAGGATCTGATCGATGCGATCCTCGATCGTGCCGACGCTGATGAATCGGCTGACAGTCACCGGGCCGGTCACGCCGATGCGGTGTGCCCGGTTGATGGCCTGGTCTTCCACGGCCGGGTTCCACCAGCGGTCGAAGAGGAAGACGTACTGGGCGAATTGCAGGTTCAGCCCCACGCCGCCGGCGCCGTAGCTGATGAGCAGCAGCGGCCGGCGAGGGTCTTCGCAAAACTGCTGGATGATGCCGTCGCGCTGGCGGTTGGGGACTTGCCCGTGGTATTCCAGGGGGCGAAACGCGGGCAACAGCTTCGCCACGCGCGTGAGGGTATCGACCCATTGGGAGAAGACGATCGCCTTGCGGCCGCTGGCGGCGACTTCTTCCAGCTCGGCGGCCAGGTGCTCCTGCTTGGCGCTTTCGCCGGTGGCCGGGTC
>JBGQHD010000418.1:0-5284 GCA_041497795.1 Planctomycetia bacterium | reverse complement strand
CTTCCGGACCGCCTCCTCCTTCTCCCGCTCCGCAGTCCACAGCGCCGACCGCCAACCCCCGAAGTAGGCGGCCACGACCAGGACCAACAGGAATAGCGACTTGAGGCTGAATCGCAGCCAGCGGCGGGGAGTCTTTTGATTCATGGCTGGCTCCAACGATGGAGGCTTCTACGACCGCGCGTCGTCGCGTCTCAGCGTGCGGAGCTTTGGCGTTCAGGCTACTAGTATCATGGCACGCGTCCCGGCGGGCAAGTGACGAGTGTAGCCGCCTCGCTCCGCAAGACGAACCGATCTCGTAGCGAGCTGTGGGGCAGACTTTCCTGTCTGCAGGCAGGCAGGAATGTCTGCCCCACGTTCATCTCGCGGAGAGGCTGTGAGTCATCGTTAGGCACGAATCGGTGATTTCGGCAAGGCCCAACTGGGCCGAAACTCGACAGCCCAGGCCGAAGACCTGGGTCCGGAGTCATCGTAGGGGTATGTAGCCCTGAAAGGGCGGAACTGATGGCACCGCAGGTTGCGCCCTTTCAGGGCTTTCGTGTTCTGCATTCGACCGCGACCCAGGCCTTCGGCCTGGGCTGTCGAGTCTCGCCCCTTTCGGGGCTGATGCCGTGCGAGAACGCACGCCAAGCCAATTCTTCGCAACCTCGGAGCGAGATGGCTACACTCGCCGGATTTTCCTTGAGCCGGCCGCCGCGCGAATTAGGTTGGAAGGTGGCGCAGGGGAGCTTCGTCATTGCTCCCCAGAGGCCCGGCTTCTCGCAGAAGCCGGGCTTCTCCCTGACTGTGATACACGACTTGAGACGAAGGGGGAGGCAATGAACTTCCGCAGATTGGTGGTGGTGTTGCTGGCCGTGGCGATGGTGCTGGGCGTGGGGGCGGGGATCGCGAGTGCGTCGCAGCCGTATGGGGGCTGCGGCGGGTGCGGGGGGATTCCATTCTACTACCCGTTCTACGCGCAGTACGGGCAGGAGCACATTCCGTACTTCGCGCTGCACCCGCCGGTGTACTACAGCTACCCGGTGCCGCGGACGTACGGCTACAGCCCGTTCGCGTACCCGCTGGGCTCGCCGACGCCGGAGATCGAGTTCGAGGCGCCCAAGGCGAAGAAGCCCGAGCCCAAGACGATGAACAATCCGCACGTGAAGGAAGTGTCGCACGCGGAGCACGCGGCGCAGGCGGAGCCGAGGGTGATCTACAATCCGTTCGTGGCCGCGCCCCGCGTGGCCGAAGCGCGGGATTAGGCGGCGAGCGGCGTTCAGAAGTCAGAATAGCGCCGACAGAAGCCCGGCTTCTCCAAGAAGCCGGGCTTCTTGCGCGCGCGGCCGCGCGCTGGCGATGCGGATGGCGGCCAGCTCATCGCTGAAAGCTGATGGCTAAAAGCTACCGCACCGTGGGTGTCGCCGCGTCGCTTCCCCTAAGAACTGCCCTGGACACGGCTCTTTGGATCGCTAAGGTGCCCGCCCGGCGGCAGGTATCCCTGCGCCGAGCGTTCTTCTACCTTTTGAGTGAGCTGCCGGCAGTGCTGGTGGTTTGTCGTTGGTCCCTTGTCCTTGGTCCTTCGTTTCCGGCGCGAATCCTCGTCGGATCTGGAAGCTGCGACGTCGCGGCGACGCAGAAACGGACAACGGACGAGGGACCAAGGACCAAGGACACACGGAAAGGAGTCGCTGATGTCGCGGCCGCTGGCGCTGGCTCTCGTCGCCACGTTGTTGGCGAGCTGCAAGTCGTATCCCAAGGTCGATCCCGTTTACGGCCGGCAGATCATTCCGTCGCAGCGCACCGGCAGCCTGGGCGGGCTGGTGCAGCCCGGCGGCACGACGCCGCCCCCGCAATACTACGAGCCGGGCGCGGCGGGCCAAGGTACCCAGGGCAATAGCCTGCCAGCCGCGCCGGCCCCCGGCGGCAACGTGGCGCCGCCGGACGGCAGTTTCGATTTTCGCCCCAGCAGCAGCCGCGTCGTGCCCGACGGCGGCGCGAGCAGCGGCGGCTGGAGTCGGCCGGGCGCCGGCTCGGGCGACTTAGGCGCCGGCGGCACGAGCGCAATCCCGGCGCGAACGGGGCCGGACGACTTCTCGCGCAGGACAGCGCCGCCGCCGGACAATTCCGGTTATGGCACGTCGCGCTACGAAAACACTGGCCCTGGCTCGGCGGCACCGCCAGCGAGCGCTTTCCCGCCGTCCAGTCCGGGCGGCGACGGCGGCGCGATCCCGGTGCGGCCCAATAGCCTGCCGGCGGCTCCGTCCGGCGCTGATAGCTGGAACAGCGGAGCGCCCTACCGCTCGGCCGCTTTCGAGCGGGCCGGAAACAGCCCGCGCGGCGAAGTGGTGGACATCATGGATCTTCCCGCCCGGGGCAGCCTGCACCCGGACGACGCCGCCAGCACCGGGGGCGCCCGCCCCTCGGGATACGCGGCCTTCGCCGCCCCGAACGAAACCGCCGACCGTGTGCCGTCCAGCGGCGCTTCCTCTTCCGCCGACGACCAAGGCCCCTACGGATACGATCCGAGCTACCGCTGGCTCAAGGGGCATCTGGAGTATTCGCCCACCGACCGCCGCTGGAAGCTGCGCTATATCCCGATCACGGGCCGCACCGATCAGTTCGGCGGCAGCGTGATTCTGGAGGACTCGCCGGCGCTCCAGGAAATGCGCCGCGGCGACGCCGTGCTGGTCGAGGGCCAGATCGCCGGCGACAGCGAGCCGGGCGGCTTCGCGCCGCTGTACCGGGCCGCTCGCATCTCGCGGCTGCGCTGAGGCACTCGCTGAGCTGTGGTGCAGGCATTCTTGCCTGCCGGGCCGACCAACCCGTGACCATCCATGCCCAGCGACAACGATTTGATTCTCTTTCCCTCGGTCCCTTACGGTTGCGGCAGCACGGGGGGAGCCGATGACGCTTGACGACGCACGTACAGCCGATTCCACTGGCCGTAGCCAATCTCCTCCGGCTGCACCGCCAGCGGAGATGCACGGTTGGGATTTACGCCGGGTTTGACCACCACCAGCGCGAGGTTTTTCTGCCATTGCTTCAAGAACACGTCCACCGGTATGCGGATGTTGCCTCGCGCCGGATCGGCCAAATAGACGTAATAGCCGTCCGTGCCGCGGTAGACCACGAAGTGATCGTAGCCATCCACGACGATGCCGACGAGCAGCGGGATTTTGGATTCACGCAGTTTCTGATAATCCAGCCGGCCGATCGTGGCCAAGTAACCAACTCGCGTGGCCAGCCGCCGCAAGTCGGTCAAGGAGAGTCCCTTGCGAATGCGGTCCTGCATCTCGTCGGCCGTGAGCATGTGGAGCGTGACCAGGAGCAGTCCCGTTTCGGTCACGTTGTCGCCCCAATGATGGCGGATGATCGTCGCCAGGGCCGCCGCGCCGCAGGAGTAATCGCGCTGTTGCATGACGACGTTCTGCGCCTTCAGTTCGCGCCAGCTTTTCACCTCCACGCGAATGTTGTGCCTCTCGTCGCGAATTGGCGCGTGTATGGCCGGGTCGGATGATTGCGCTGGGGCGTTGCGCTTCGGGGGCGATTGCGCTCGCCCGTCGCGCTTCGCGGGCGACTGCGGTGGCGAGTCGTCCTTCGCGGGTGACTGCGCTGGCGCATCCCGATTCGCGGGCAACTTCGGTGGCGAGTCGTCCTTCGCTGGCGACTGCGCTGCCGCATCGCGATTCGCGGGCGATTGCGCCGGCGCGTCGTGCCTCGCGCCCAGGATCGCGCCCAGCGCCACGATCACGCTGGCGACAGCAACGCCAGATCGTGATCCGCGGAAACGAGGATGATTCACGGGTGACCTTCTTTCGCAACCGCAAGGGGCCCGGACGAATGGCGGAATGACGAAGGCAACCTCATTCTCTGACCGGCTCTAATAGGTCCAGCTCACGCCGAACGCCGAGTCTACTGCTTCGTCGGTCAGACCGAAGACGAGGAACGGCTCGATGGTCTTCGGCCCTTCCTGGCAGGCGTCCTTCTTGCCGTGCCGGCTGATCGTGGCGCCGAGACGCAGTTGCATCGGCTCCCGAATGCCGCCCGCGATCCGGATCCCGTTGATCGTGTCTTCCTCGATGTACGATCCGAAGAACGTGGCACTGACGGTCACCTTCGGGTTGATGGCGAAACCCATGCCATAGCGGTAAAAGTATTGTTGGCCCGGCGCCACGTCGAACCTACCCTCAAACGTGCTGTCAAACCGGTGGCGGTAGCCAAACCCATAGAACACGATAATGGGATCGTAGATCTGAACGAAGGTCAGACCCACCGACGTGGTGAAGAAGCCTTCGCCCAAGGCCGATCCGGGCACGGACAAGGCGGTGGTCAACTCGCTCTCTCCCGTAGGGGCCGAGAACGCCAGTGTGGCCAGCACGGAGGGACACTCCTTATCACCCTCGACGAGCTGATAGAGCATGCCCCCCGACACGTCGCCGATGCCGACGGTGTTGCCGAACTCATCGACTCCCGCGAACGAGAATTCACTATCCGACCAACCGACGGGCAGGTTGATAAAGCCCTGGCACACGGGGCTGATTCCCAGCCGGAAGTCGAGGTTTCCCATCAACAGCCGCTGGCGGCGGTGAGCGTCGCCGATGATCAACTGGTTGCCGTTGATGGCCGCCGTGGCGAACTCGCGCTGGTCGTTGGAGTATTGCAACGTGAAGTCGAACTCGTACTCGCCCGGATCGAGCAGGATCGACTGTTGACGCAAGAATTCCGGCCTAGGTTGTGCAGGGGCTTCGCCGATCGTGGGTGGGTCGCCGGCCGGGCGGGAGTCGCCACCGCTCTTTTCTTTGCCCGCTTCTTTCTTCTTTTCAGCGCCAAGTTGTGGATCGTCGGTCGGCAGCCGCATAGGTTGCTGGTAGGCGGCCAGCGGTATCGCGCCTTGTCCAGCGTCGGGCAAGGGGGGCAAGCGCTGAGGCTGGGCGCCGCGGCGATTGGCCGTGTTGAGGTTGGCTTGGGGAGCCTGTGACGCTTGCGGCTGTGACGCTTGCGGCTGTGACGGTTGCGGCTGTGACGGTTGCGGCTGCGGCATCACGTTGGCTGGCATCGCGCTGGGCAATGCCGGCGTCTGGACCGGGAACCCCGCCCCGTTGACACCGCCGAGCACGATATTGATCGTGATGGGCTGGGGCGTTACGCCCTGCGGCTGAGTTGCGGAAACCACGGGGACCGGCGAGCCGGCGCCATTGATCGTGATCTGTTGGGGCGTCACAGCCTGCGGCGGAGCGGCCTGCGGCTGAGTTGCCGCCACCACCGGGACCGGCGAGCCGGCGGCAGCGACACCGCCAGACGCCGG
>JBGQHD010000417.1:0-5285 GCA_041497795.1 Planctomycetia bacterium | reverse complement strand
CGCACCACGAGGCCATGATCTCGCCCCACGCCGCCGGCCCATGGCGTGAGCGGATGTGGATCGGATCGAAGCCGTACCACTCCCGCCGCTGCTCGACGGCGGCCACCCCGCGCGCGGCGCACATCGCTCGCAACCGGCCGTCCAGGGCCGCGGCGCGGCGCCGCAGCTCGTCCAAGCTCAGATGGCAGTTCGCGAAGAAACAACTTCGCAGGTAGTGATACCGCCACTCCGACATCCCCTGAGAGTTCGCCAGCGGCAGCATGGTCATCGCCACGCGGGCCCCGGCGGCTTGCAGACGGTCGAGGCACTCCTCGACCCACTCGGCGATCCGCTCCGGCGGGGCTTCGTACAACAGGTCGTTGCCTACGTCGGTCACCAGCGCCGCCGTCGGCGCCGCGGGACGCTCGGCCATCGCCGCCCAGAGCCCGCAATCCAAAATGCCCGGCAGCACGCGGCCGAGCACCGAGCTGTAAGTGCCATACGACCGGCCGTGCCCCAAGGCGGCCAAGACGTCCGACGGCCCGCCCCAATAGACAGAGGCGGTGGCGATGACCGTCGAGATGCCGCGCGTCAGATTGCTGGCCCCCAGCAACACCACGCGGCGGCGCGGCGTCAAAGTAGCAGGCACGCTCCGCGTGCCGTCCGCGGGCGCGGCACACGGAGAGGCTGTGATCTCCTCGTGGCCTGACTCTCCGAGTTGGACGCCGGACTCGGGGGGGCCGGCTACGGCACGCGGAGCGTGCCTGCCACGATGGCTTGCACTGGTCACCGCTTCCACCAATCTTCCGGCTCGTAGCCGCCGTAGTCGTCCGGCCCGCCGGGGCCCCCCATCGCGCGAATCTGCTGCAGCACGCGATAGTTGATGAACGCCAACAGGCCAAACATCAGCGCGAAGAAGATGCCGTGGCGGAAGCCGAAATGCAGCAGCCCGGCGACGGCCACGATCGCCGCCACAATCGTCGAGATCAGCAGGGCTTTCTCGGTGCCCGCCCGCATGTCGCGGCGGCACAGCAATTCCCGGACAATCTGCCCGCCGTCGAGCGGAAACACCGGCAACAGATTGACCAGCCCCCAGAAGATGTTCACGAACAGCACGGCGTTGATCAGGCTGCCCAAGCGCCGGTGGCGGGCGTCCTCGGCGACCGCCTGCTCGGCGGACTGGACATCCGCCTCCGAGTCTTCGGCCACCTTCACCTTCGGCGTGGGCTTGGAATCGTTCTTGGGATCGTAGTCATGGGTGAACCAGAGCCCGAACGTCTCGTCGCGTGCGATCTGGAAGTTGATCGGCGCGGCGTACAGCCCGGCGATCACCACGCCGGCCAGCAGAAAGCCGGCGGCCGGCCCGGCGGCGGCGATGAGGATCTTGGCCTTGGGAGAAAGCTCCTCCTCGTCGCCGAACAGAGGGTCGCGCGGCGACTCGATCGTGGCCAGCCCGCCGAGGTGGTAGAGGATGATCCGTGAGACCCACCCGAAGCGCCGCACCGCCAGCGCGTGCCCCAGCTCGTGGACCAGGATCGAGACGAAGATCACCAGCATCCACAGCAGCAGCTCGATGGCGTCGAACCGATCGGTGTTGAAGCCCAGGATGGCCGCCGTGAGCCAAAACGCCGGATGAATCCTGACCGGAAACCCGGCCAGGCTGAAGTGGATGTCGTACCGCGTGCGGGGAGGTTCGAGGACTAGCACGAATCGGCCCAGAAGGCTGGCATGGAAGGCTGGGATGGCTCGCCCGCGCGGGCGGCCGAACACTCCACGGTCCGCCCTGCGTCAAGCTGCCTACAAGATACCCCGCGGCGCCGGTGCGCCCAAGGTCGGTATGTTGCCCGGCACGTGGCCGGCACGTGGCCGCGTCTCTCCGAGACGCGAGTAGAGTCACGGAGAGACTCGCCCACGTGCCGCGCTCAGGGTAGCAGACTCGTCAGCGGGCAGACCGCTTCATCACCTGGCGGGACTTCCTGGCCGTAGTGTCCTCAGCGGCCGGGGGCGGGGCCAACTCGACAGCCGTCGCCCGCGGCGCCTCCCGCAGCCGCTGCAGCAGCTCGTCCACCCGGTCGTGCTCGGGCTGCGAGCCGCGGAGGATCAGCTTGTCGCGGAAGATGCGCACGCGCGAGGTCAAAGGCAGCGGCTTGCTATCCTCCTTCACCGGCGGATCGAGAACAAGCTCCACGGCTTGCAGCAACGCTTCGCGGTCCGCTTGGCCGACCAATCCGGTGACATCGTGTACCCGCGGCATCCCGGTACGCTGCGTTTGTTCCGACGTCGTGATCAGCAGCACCTCGTTCTCGGCCACGTACGTGATGCCGATGTCGCCGAGAATCAGGTTGAGGGCCGACCCCAGGGACGCCGCCCTGAGCACGCGGGTGATCGGCTTATCCAGCGTCACACTGGCTTCCTCGAGCTTCTTTTGATTGACTTCGATATTGATACCATGCACGTCGGTGAGGTACTTGATGACATCCCGCAGGGGCGTCTCATTGAACTCCACCTGAGTGGGCTTCGCCAGTTCCTCGCGAATCTTCTTCTCGGCGGCGCTTTCGGCGGATGCCCAACGTCCGGAGCACGCGACCGCGATGCCCACGCACGCGCTGACGGCGACGACGAACCCCCGGCTTCCCCTGCGATGAGCCATGGCAATCTCCCCTCGCTGCTTGGATGTGACGAGAAGTGGCGGCGACGTTGAGATGGGTCGCCCAGAACGGCCGACAGCAGTTTAGCGGCGCCGCCCGGCGGGCACAACAAAATCAGCGGGCCGCGAAATCAACGGGCAGCGCGGACCGCGGCCGACGAGGACGATGCGACGCCGGCCAGCCGTCGCCACAGATTCGGGAAAAGAACAATCGCCACAATCGCCCCTAACGCGGCGGCTAACGCCAAGACCTGTCGCAGCGACAGTCCTTCATACTCGTGGCGAAAGAACTCCGTGACGAAGCGGTTCAGCCCGTACATCGCCAGCAGTGCCGGGAAAAGGAACGGCCGCGCGCCGTCGCGCCGGTCGAGCCACAGCAGCACGCCGTAAGTCGCCAAGGAAAAGCCGATGTCATAGAGCGGCACGGGGTGCACAGGCACGCCGGGCGTGGGGCATTGCGAACTGGCGGGAAACGTCAGCCCCCACGGCACGTCGGTCGGCCGGCCCACGCAGCAGCCGATCGCCAGGCACGCCGCCTTCTGCAAAACGAGCACCGGCGGCAACGTCAGGGCGACCGCCCGGTAGACCATCACCCGGTCGAGCCGCAGCACGATCGGGTACAACAGCACCAGCGGGAAAAACGCGGCGGGCCAGCCCCAGTAACCACCGTCGAAGTAATGCCGCGGCCGCAGATAGTTCAGCCAATCCAGCCCGGCGGCGTCGTTTTGCAAGTCAAAGAACACCTTCGCCGCCACGAAGTTGCAGAGCACGTAGACGGCGGTGAGGCCCAGGGCGTGGGTCGCTGGACTGGCTCGACGCTGCCCAACTCGATGCCGCTCGCCGGCCCCATCGTCGCCGACTTTCGCTGGGCGCGGCGACAGGTAAACGCAGGCCAGCAGCAGAAACACGACGATCGATGCCGTCTGAAGGATGACGTATGTGGGCAGACCGGCGAGCGCGGGGAACATCCTTGAACGCTAATCTCGGATCAGTCGCCTGCCAAGTGCCGCTGGGCCGCGCCAGGCAATCGGTGTAATCTGGGACTGCTGCGTCTGCCGGCGGAATCGGCCGCGAGTCGAATCGCAATGGGTTTCCGAGTGCCATGTCCTACCGCTCGCTGCGACAGTGCGTCGATGACCTGGCGGCGGCCGGGCAACTCGTGCGCATTGAGGAAGAGATCGACCCCTGCCTGGAGGCGGCCGAGATTCATCGCCGAGTGTTCGCCGCCGGCGGCCCCGCGGTCTATTACGCCCGCGTCCGCGGCACGCCGTTCCCCATGGTCAGCAACCTGTTTGGGACCATGGAGCGAGTGCGGTTCATCTTTCGCGACACGCTGGCAGCCGTCGAGCGGCTGATCCGCTTGAAGCTCGACCCGGCCGAGGCCCTGCGGCATCCGCTGCGCTCGCTGGCCTCGCTCCGCACGGCGCTGCACATGCTGCCCAAGCGCGTGCGGTCCGGCCCGGTGCTGGCCCACGAGACGACAATCGACCGCTTGCCGCAGCAGAAGTCTTGGCCGGACGACGGCGGGGCGTTCATTACCCTGCCGCAGGTGTATACCGAGGACACGCCGATCAGCACGACGCCGATCAGCACCCCGGCTGCTCCAAGCAGCCGGGGTGCTCGGGTGGCGCGGCGCGGCTGGCAGCGCTCGAACCTCGGCATGTACCGCGTGCAGCTCAGCGGCGGGCAGTATGAGCCGAATCGCGAAGTCGGCTTGCACTACCAGATTCATCGCGGCATCGGCGTTCACCACGCGGCCGCCGTGCGGCGCGGCGAGCCGCTGAGGGTAAACATCTTCGTCGGCGGCCCGCCGGCCATGAGCGTGGCCGCGGTGATGCCGCTGCCCGAAGGAATGCCGGAGCTGACCTTCGCCGGGGCGCTCGGCGGGCGGCGGGTGCGGATGATCGACCCGACGAAAGCACCCCGGCTGCACGAGAACATCGAGCGCTGTGCAGCCGGGGTGCTGGGTGCGGCCGAGTCGCTCGCCATTCATGCCGATGCCGATTTTTGCATCACGGGGCACGTCGTGCCGGGCAAGCTGCTGCCCGAGGGGCCTTTTGGCGATCACCTGGGCTACTACAGTCTGGCCCACGACTTTCCCGTGCTCCGCGTAGAGCACGTTTACCACCGCGACGATGCGATCTGGCCCTTCACGGTCGTGGGCCGGCCGCCGCAGGAAGACACCATGTTCGGCCAGCTCATCCACGAGCTGACGGGGCCAGTGATTCCCACCGTGGCGCGCGGCGTGCGGGCCGTGCACGCGGTCGATGCGACCGGCGTACACCCGCTGCTGTTGGCCATCGGCAGCGAGCGCTATGTGCCCTTCACGGAGCAGCGGCGGCCGATGGAATTGCTCACGCAGGCCAATGCAATCCTCGGCCAAGGGCAGATGTCGCTGGCCAAGTACCTGTGGATCGCCGCGGAGCACGACGACCCGGCCCTGAACGTCCGCGACATCCCGGCGTTCTTCGTCCACATGCTGCGGCGCGTCGATTGGCGGCGCGACTTGCACTTCCAGACCTGCAACACGATCGACACGCTCGATTACTCCGGCAGCGGGCTGAACGAAGGCTCGAAGGTGGTCATCGCCGCCGTCGGGCCGCCGCGGCGGGAATTGCCGACGGAGATTCCCGCCGACCTGCGACTGCCGGACGGCTTT
>JBGQHD010000416.1:0-5288 GCA_041497795.1 Planctomycetia bacterium | reverse complement strand
GGGCGCAGAGTTCAGCGTCGCGATGGACGGCCTGTCGGCGATCTTTCTGCTGCCGGTCTTTCTCATCTCGTTGTTGGGGAGCATCTATGGCCTTGGTTACTGGAAGCAAAGCGAACATCCGGAGAACGGCCGCAAGCTGCGCTTGTTCTACGGCCTGCTGACCGCCGGCATGGCGCTCGTCGTCATTGCCCGCAACAGCGTGCTCTTCCTGTTCGGCTGGGAGATCATGGCCCTTGCGGCCTATTTCCTCGTCACGACGGAAGATCAGCAGCGCGAGGTCCGCGAGACCGGCTGGATTTACCTGGTGGCGACGCACGTCGCCACGCTGTGCCTGTTCGCGGTATTTGCGCTGTTGCGCGTCGCCACGGGCTCGTTCGCTCTGGGGCCGCTCAGCCAAGACAGCCTCTCGCCAGGCGAACACATGCACGTTCCCGCGACGGCGATATTCGTGCTCGCGCTCATCGGCTTTGGGATCAAGGCCGGGATCATGCCGCTGCACGTCTGGCTGCCCAGCGCGCATGCCATTGCACCCAGCCACGTCTCGGCGATCATGTCGGGCGTGATTATCAAGATGGGGATCTACGGCTTCGCGCGAGTGATGTCGCTGATTTCCGATCCGCCGCTGGAATGGGGCGTGATCGTCCTCGGATTGGGAGTGGTCTCCGGCGTGCTCGGCGTCGCCTTTGCCATCGGTCAGCACGACCTGAAGCGACTGCTGGCTTATCACAGCATCGAGAACATCGGCATCATCGTGATGGGCCTGGGACTGGCCCTGATCGGCCGGTCCCTGCATCGGGCCGACTGGGTGGTGCTGGGGCTGGCCGGCGGTCTGCTGCACGTCTGGAACCACGCGCTCTTCAAGGCGCTATTGTTCCTGAGTGCCGGGTCGGTCATCCACGCGGTGCACACGCGCGAGATCGACCACTGCGGCGGCTTGGCGAAGACGATGCCCTGGACGGCGGCCTGCTTCTTGGCCGGGGCGGTGGCGATCTGCGGCCTGCCGCCACTCAACGGCTTCGTCAGCGAGTTCCTTGTCTACCTGGGGCTGTTTGGCACGCTGAGCAGCCGCGAGGGGCCATCGTTTGCCGGCGCGGCGTTCGCCGCGGCAGCGTTGGCGCTGATCGGCGCCCTGGCCCTGGCGTGCTTCGTGAAGGTTTTCGGCGCCGTCTTCTTGGGAACCGCCCGGTCGGAACATGCGGCCCATGCCGGCGAGTCGCCGTGGAGCATGATCCTGCCGATGGGTGTGCTCGTCGCCTGCTGCGCGCTGATTGGTTTGGCACCGCAGATCATTGCGCCGATCCTCGACCAGGGGATCGCGGTGTGGGCGCCCGAGCTGCGAAACACTAGGCCGCTGGCTGCGCTGGCCCCGCTGAATTCGATTAGTGGTCTGGGCTTGGCTCTGGTCGGGGGACTGCTGGCGGGTGGTCTCCTCTTGGCGACACGAGTTCGTCAGCATCCCGTCGAGAAAGCCGTCACGTGGGGTTGCGGATACGTCGCGCCCACGCCGCGGATGCAGTACACGTCGTCGTCATTCGCACAGATGATCGTGGGGCTTTTCGCCTGGGCGCTGCGGCCACGAACCGTCAGGCCCAGGGGACTTGCGCTATTTCCCCAGTCAACGAGCTTTCACAGCGAAGTGCCCGACACCGTTCTCGATGGAGCGGTGCTGCCAGCCTTCCGCTTCAGTGCCTGGTTCTTTTCCTGGTTCCGAGTGTTTCACCAGGGGAACATTCAAACCTACTTGCTCTATATGTTTCTGACGCTGATTGCCTTGTTGTTATGGCGATGAAGGAAGCGTAATGACCACCCTCCTGCACCATGCGATTCACGTGCTGCTGGCGTTGGCGTTGCCTCCGTTGCTCGTGGGCGTGATCGCCAAGACCAAGGCCCTCTTTGCCGGGCGCGTCGGTCCGCCCGTCCTACAGCCTTATTACGATCTCATCAAGCTGTTCCAGAAGGGGTCGGTATTCAGCACAACCACGACCTGGGTGTTTCGCGCGGGGCCAGTCGTCGGGCTGGTGACCGCGGCGCTGGCGGTGATGATGATCCCCTTTGCGGAGCGCTCGGCGCCCATTCCTTCTTTCGAGGGCGATCTGATCCTGTTGGCGTATTTGCTTGGCCTGGGGCGTTTCTTTACCGCGGCGGCGGCCCTGGACACAGGCTCGGCATTCGAGGGCATGGGTGCGGCCCGCGAAGTCACCTTTGCCTGCCTGGCCGAGCCGGCCTTCTTCCTGGGGCTGCTCGTGCTGGCCAAGATGACCGACTCGCTGCAACTGGCGACGATGCTCGGCAGCGATCTTGGTCCTCACTGGCCGACGACCGGCGCTCCGCTGGCGCTGGTGCTCTTGAGCTGGTCCATCGTTCTGCTCGCCGAGAATTCGCGGATTCCGTTCGACGATCCCAATACGCACCTGGAGCTCACCATGATCCACGAAGTCATGGTGCTCGACCACAGCGGCCCGGCCTTGGGGATGATCCTCTACGGCGCGGCGCTCAAACTGTTTGTCTTCGGGGCATTAGTCGTGCGGTTGGCACTGCCGGTCGAGACAGGTTTGCTCTGGCTGGATTGGCCGATCTTCGTCGGCAGCATGCTCGTGATGGCCGTGCTGGTCGGCGTCGTGGAATCGACCATGGCCCGTCTGCGGTTGACCCACATCCCGCTGCTGCTGGTGGCGGCCTGCGTGTTGTCGGCCTTCGGCCTCGTTCTGATCGTGAGGTAAGCAATGGTCCACATTGTCGATCCGGTGCTGATCGTGGCCTTGGCGCTCAACTTCGTCGCCCTGAGCGTCAGCCGCATTCGCGCGGTGATCAATGCGGTGGCCCTGCAAGGTATTCTGCTCGGCGCCTTGCCGGTTGTGGTTCATCCCCACCTCGGGCTGCGGGGCATTCCGCTGGTCGTCGTCAGCATGGTCCTGAAGGGGATCGTTTTCCCCAGCCTGCTCGTGCGTGCCATGCGGGAAGCCGACATTCAGCACGAGGTCCGGCCGGTCGTGAACTACATGACTTCGCTGCTGCTGGGCGCCGTCGGCACCGCACTGGCCATGGTGTTTTCCGCCAGCCTGCCGCTGGCCCAGAAAGACGCAGACGTGCTGCTGGTCCCCACGTCGCTGGCCACCGTGTGGACCGGCTTTCTGATGCTGACCACGCGGAAGAAGGCCATTATGCAAGTGCTGGGATACTTGCTGCTGGAGAACGGCATCTTCGTGTTCGGGCTGCTGCTCTTGGAGGCGATGCCGTTCCTGGTCGAGGTCGGCGTGCTGCTGGATTTGTTCACCGTCGTGTTCGTGATGGGGATCATCATTCATCACATCAGCCGCGAGTTCGCCTCGATGAGCACGGAGCACTTGACGGAGCTGAAGGAGTAGAGGAGCCACCGATGGTCCACCTGTTGATCTACCTGCTGATCCTGCTTCCGCTGGGCATGGCGGCGCTGACGTTCCTCTGGCCGTCCAGCCGCTGGCGACCCTACCTGCTGCCCGTCGGCGCGGCGGCGCATTTGGCATTGGTCGTGCTGGCCATCGCACAATCCGCGGAGGGCGCCACCATTTCCGGCTTGGACGGCTGGTTGCAGCTCGACGCCCTGGGCAAGGTGATTCTGGGCTTTCTCAGCGTGCTCTTTTTCCTGTGCTCGCTCTACGCGCCGGGCTACTTAGCGCTGCGCTCCAGCCGTCCCAACCGCGTCTTCTGCGGCAACCTGTTTGTCGTGCTGTCGATGATGACCTTGGTCACTCTGTCGCATCATCTCGGCCTGATGTGGGTGGCGATGGAAGCCACAACGTTGGCCTGTGGTCCCATGTTGTACTTCAACCACAATCCCCGCTCGCTGGAGGCCACTTGGAAGTACCTGCTGATCGGCTCGGTGGGCATCGCCTTGGCCCTCCTCGGCTCGTTCTTCCTGGCGTACTCGTCGCTCACCGCCCGCCCGGATTCGACGCTCCTGTTTGAACAGCTCCTCCAGGACGCGGATCACCTCTCTCCGGCCTGGCTGCACGCCGCCTTTGTGCTGCTGTTCATCGGCTACGGCACCAAGATGGGTCTGGCGCCCATGCACACTTGGAAGCCCGACGCCTACGGCGAGGCGCCGGGCATGGTCGGCACGCTGCTGGCCGGCGGCGTGACGAGCTGTGCCTTCCTGGCCATCTTGCGCGTCTACCAAATCTGCCGCGCCAGCGCTGAGGCGGAGTTCGCCCGCGAGATCATGATCTTCATGGGCCTGCTGTCGATGGCCGTGGCCGCCGTGTTCATGGTCCGCCAGCGCGATTTCAAGCGGATGCTGGCCTATTCGAGCGTCGAGCACATGGGCATCCTCGTGCTGGGAATCGGCATCGGCGGGCACGGTGCGACACCTTTTGCGCGGGCGGCCCTGTACGGAACTCTGTTGCACCTGATCAATAACGGCCTGACCAAAGGCGTGCTGTTCCTCTCCGCGGGCAACATCCACCGGGCCTACGGCAGCAAGCTGACCACGGAAGTGCGCGGAGCGATTAAGCGCGTGCCCCTGTCGGGAGCCATGTTCCTGGCCGGTTTTCTGGCCATCACCGGCTCGCCCCCTTTTGGGCCGTTCGTGAGCGAATTCACGATCGTCAATGCGGCCATCGGCAGCGGGCAGTTCGTGCCGGCAGCCCTGTTCTTGCTCCTCTTGGGCGTGGTCTTCATCGGCATGGGGGTGACTGTCCTGGGAGTCGTTCAAGGGACTCCCGACGCGCAAGTGCCGATCAACGGCTTTCGCGATAACGTGAGCACCGGCGCGCCGATTGTGCTCTTCATGGGGCTGGTGCTTCTGCTGGGCCTGTATGTCCCGCCGCCGTTGGAGACGCTGTTGCGTGACGCCGCCGAGTTCCTGGGGAGGTGAAGCCATGAGCAGTATCGGCTTGGCAGTGCTCCGCAACGGCCGGGCGATTCCACGGGCGCAGGTTCCGCAGCTCTCTTGGGTCGATTTCAGCCGGGCGATCATTAGCGCCGCGGCCGGAGGGCAAAGAGTCGCCGCACTCTTTGCCGACGCGCCAACCGGCAAAGCTTCTGCCGCCACGAAAGGGGTCGGGAGTCAATTTCGTGGCGAAGAAAGCGGTGCCGTGCCGCCGAGCGTATTCGCCACGAAATTGACTTCCGACCCCGTTGCGGGCGACTTCCGCAACGGCCAGGTTGACCTCTACGTCGTGCTTGCCAATGACGTCCGCTCGCTGCTGCGCGTCGGAATGACCCGACTCGACGGCGACCGTTTCCCTTCGCTGACGCCGAGCTGCCCGCAAGTGCATCTCTTCGAGCGCGAGATCGCCGAGCAGTATGGC
>JBGQHD010000415.1:0-5290 GCA_041497795.1 Planctomycetia bacterium | reverse complement strand
CGCAGATGGGCCCACTCGCGGAGCTTCTCGAACGTGTGCCGCTTTTTCTGGAGCGGATAGCCTTCCGGATCGGCCCAGCCATGAACGGTAACCGACTTGGCTTTGATCTCGGTCGCCTGCCCTTGCCCCTGCGAGGCCACGACCTCGCCATCGACGGTGACGCTGCACCCCGGCGCGAGGTGCTTGATCTCCTTCTCATAGTTCGGCAAATCGGCCCCGGCGATGACCTGAATGTTGCCCTGGCAGGAACCGTCGTTCAGCTCCAAGAAGCTGAAGCCGGCCTTCGAATCGCGGCGCGTGCGGACCCAGCCTTGCAGGCGGGCTTGTTTGCCAATGGCATCGGCATTGCGCGCCGCGGCTACGGTGAGTTTGTCCATGGTGTGGTCCTCCGTGTCGTTCGTCCAAGTGGCTTCGGGCGAACCTACTCCACTCGGGATACCACTGGCGGGTGTAAACGCTGTGCTGCCAAAACACGACGCAAGTCTACTAGCGCGGGGCGATTCATTGCGAGCTTGGTCACGGTCGGCGCGGATGATACAATGGAGCCATTTCGCCTGTGACCCCGTCCACGGCTTCGGTCGCCAGGTATTTGCGATTGTTGCACCCCTGGCATGCGAGCGCGAGGTTCTTGGCCGTGTTGTCGCCGCCCTTGGCTCGCGGGATGACGTGCTCGACGGAGAACGTGTCGGGCGAAAAACGCTCTTGCGACAAGCAGTATTCGCAACGCTCGCCGGCCTTGGCGCGAACGCTCTCGCGCTGCCTTGCGGAAGGGCGTCGCTTACTCATGGCACCGCGGCCGGAGCCCGAGCTCGGCCAGGAGCGCTGGCACCGATGTCTTGCGTAACCGAGCCAGTTCGGCCAGCAGCACCATGCGCTCCGCGTTTGCCGCTTCGATCTGATCCGAAAATGCCGCGATTTCGGCCTGCTCGCTGGCCGTGAGCGATTCATCCTGACGCTTCGCGATCAGCTCGTGATACCGCTCCCAGGGAAAAGCGGAGAGCATGCCGTTGATCCTCAACAGCAGTTCGGCTTCCCCGGGCGACAGTCGCTGTCCGTCCTCGGCCGCTCGCGCGGTCTTTCCCAAGTGCTCCTCGACGCTGCGGATGATGAGTGAATCAAGCGCCACGCCCGCCTCGGCGGCCGCCTGGCGAAGCTGGACCTCTAACTCGGGCGTCAAATCGATGGTGATTGCCATTCTTCGGGATGTCGCGAAGTGCGGTCGCGAGCAGTCGCTTGGGCACTTGGATTCTACCGCAAACTGCCGCCACAAACACGCCTGCTTCGCTCCGCTGAGAAATGCCGAGGATTCTCGCGCCGGACGGCAGATTGCGTCAAGCGATTCGCCAAGCACCGCGTTGGCCGGGCAAGTGCCGGCAAACTGTTTGACCGGTGACGAGCCGAAAGCGACAATCAGGACGCAATCGTGGCCGGCGGTGTCGGCGGGCGGAGCAACCAATCGTCTTCACTCGTTTTTCAGGGGGTGTCCATGCTTCACGCACAGCGGCGGACGTTCGTGCTAGGGCTTGTCGTCGCACTCTTCGGAATGCCCGCCCTGGCGCAGGAGCCCAAGAAGGAAAATGCCGTCAGCCCCATGGACAGGGCGCTGGAGCAGTCGAAGCTGTCCGGGCTGCCGATCCTGGCGGTGGCCGGGAGCGAGACGTGAGGGGCGTGCGTGGCGTTGAAGAAGCGTCTGAAGTCCGATGCTTCTCTTCGCCCCATCCTGGCACAGTATGTGCCGCTGGAACTCAACAGCACCGCACCGGAATGGTCGGCCTGGGAGCGCAAGTTCGCCTCGGGGGGCGGTGCCATCCCCATCGTCTATGTCGTGCGCGCCGACGGAAAAATGCTCTACGGCAAAAGTGGCTCGCCGGACGAGCTGGGCAAGTTCCTCGTCGCTTACCGCACGCAGGCCGGAGCCGGGCTGACCGCCAAGCAGGTGAGGGACTTCACCACCACGTTGGAGAAGGCCAAGAAGGCCCAGGCCGACGGCGACATGGCCTTGGCCATGCGGGAGATCGGCAAGTTCGCCGCCCTGAACAGTTACGCCGCCGTGGCGATCGAGGGCAAGGACGTGGCGACCAAGATGCTCGAGGAGGCCAAGGAGGAGCTGAAGAAGGCCGAAGAACAACTCGCCTCGTCCGACGAGGCGCTGAATGGGGCCGTGGCGCTGCTCCGCATCATCCGCGTCTATCAGCCGTTCAAGGAGCTGGTGAAGTCGGCCGGCCAAGCGCGGACGAAGTTCCAAAAGGAGAAGCGCGACGTGCTGACGCTGGCCGAACAGCTCGACGCCGCCGCCAAGCTGGAAGAGACCAAGGCGTTTGAGCGGGCCACCAAGGCCTACCAGGTGATCATCCAGCGCAACGCCAACTCGCCCGCCGCCAAGCTGGCCCAGGAGCGGCTCGAAGCGATCGAAGCGGCCAAGAACGGCGAGCCGGCCAAAAAGAGCGGGGCCAAGGAGGCCAAGGAGCCGGCGGTGAAGGAGTTCAAGCTGCAACCGTAGGGTGGGCACCGCCCACCAATCGCGGCTGGGCCGCCGTGTACGGACGCAACCCTGGTGGATGCGTGTTTTCCGGTCGCCGTGCGCTTTTGGTGGGCACAGCCCACCCTACATGGTGGGCGTTGCCCACCCTATGAGGTGCGGCGCTGGCGCCACTCGGCGAGGTAGTGCAGCGGCGCTTCCACCAGACGCTGCGCCCAGCCGAGGAACGGGAACTTCTGCCGCAGCCGGGCGCGGGCGTAGGCTTGCTTGTCGTCGCGGATCGTCGCCAGCGCGGCGAGGACGTATTCCGTCAGCGATTGCAGCGGCCGATTGCGGGCACGATCGGCGGCGTACAGGGCCTTGCCGTCTTCGACCGCCCGCTTCAGGTCGGCGCCAGTGCAGCTTTCGCTGGCCGTGACGAGTTGCGGGACATCGACGGGCCGCAGGCTCTCGGGCAAGGGCGCCAGCAGCCCCTCCAGGATCGCCGTGCGGGCCGCGGCGTCGGGCAGCGGCAGCTCGAGCCACAGCTCGATGCGCCCCGAGCGAACCAGCGCCGGCGGCAGCTTGCCCACGTCGTTGGCCGTGAAGATCACGCATACCCGGCCGGTGCTTTTGCTCTCCAGGCCGTCGAGCATCGTCAGCAGGTAGCGGTGGACGCCGTGATGGTCCTTGGTGTCGAACAGCACGTCGCTGTCGTCGATGAAGACCACCGACGGGGCGTTTTTGCGGGCCGCTTCGAAGAGCCGGGCGATTTGCTCGGTGAAGTGCCAGCCGTCGGAGAGGAACGAGCCGTCGATACGAAAGAACTTGCCTTGCAGCCGCTGGGCCAGGGCGCGGCCGATGCTCGTCTTGCCGGTGCCCGGCGGTCCCAAGAGCAGCACGCCCCGCTTGGGCCGCAGGCCCAGCTCGGCGGCCAGCGCTTCGTTCTCCAGCGGAATGACGACGCCGGCCTCCAGCCGCTCGATCACGGCGTCGAGCCCCTTGAGATCGGCGAAGTCCACCTCTTCGACCTCGCCCAGGCGGACGTTGCTGGCCAATTGCTGCGAGCGGAGAAACTCGATCAGCCCCTCGGTCTCCACCGGCCCGCGGCGGCCCAGCCGGGCACAAGCCGCTTTGAGTTGATGCGCGTTGAGGCCCGGCGCGAAGCGGTGCAGCCGGGCCGCATCCACCTTCGGGGCTGCCTCGCCGAGCAAGGCGGCCAGCAGATGCCGGCAATCGTCGGGTTGGAACTCCCCGATGGCCACCGGGCAGCAGCGCTGGGCGATCGGCTCCGGCAGATCGTCGCCTGAGGCTACGAGCAGCGTCTTGTTGGTCTCGGCGGCCAGGGCCGCCAGCGCGGTCAGCGGCGCATCGAGCAGGCCCGAGCGAGGGTAGAAGTGGCAGCCGTCCATCGGCTGAACGCACAGGTCGAAGTCGTCCACCAGCACGTGCTCATTGCTCCGCAGCGCCTCGACGAGCAATTGATACAAGGCCTCTTCCAATGCCAGCGGATGGCCCTGGGCGACCTGGTTGATGAAGTCCTTGGCCGAGAGCAGCACGCCGCCCAGCGCGCGATGCACTTCGCGGAGCACCGTGCTCTTGCCCGACCCCACCGAGCCGGTCAAAGCCAACACGGCCCCCGCGGGGCGGGCGGCCAGCAGGTCTTCGTAGGCCCGTTGCTGGGCGGGGGAAAGCAGGCCGGTGGTCATGGGCGTCGCTCTAGGTTGGCGGGGAAGGTGCTGAAGGCTCAACGACGATTTGAATGCGCCGAGGCGAGCCTCGCAAGTGGGTCGCCTCACGGCCCCACGGCGGGCATCGCGTGGCGGCTGCGGCACGGGCCGTGGGGCAGGCATTCCTGCCTGCCGGCAGGCAAGAGTGCCTGCCCCACGCTGGGAAACCCCCGGCTACTTGGCGGCTTTGGCCGGCGATGCCTTATCGCTGTCCGGCGCCGACATCTCTTTGATGAGAGCCAACGACTTGTCGATGACTTCCTGATTGATCCCCATGTGGCCCATGTCCGGGTAACGGTGGAAGGTGTGCGGAGCATCGGCCTTCCGCAGTGCTTCGACCATGGCCAGGGCGTTGGCGATCGGGACGGAGCGATCGTTGTCCGAGTGCAGCACCAGCAGCGGCTTGGAGTTCTTCGTCACGTGCTTGGCGGGTGAGGCCTGCGCGCGGGCCGCGTCGGCTGCCACATCCGGCGGCGTCCAGAGGGTGCCCCAGTCGAGCGTCGTCAGGTCGTAGGCCGCGGCCACGCTGATCGCCGCGCGGAAGTCGTTGCTGGCTTTCTCCCAACCTCCCGTGCGTGGATAAGACCCCTCGCCCAACGTGGCGGCCAGGGAAACCATGTGGCCGCCCGCCGATTGTCCGATGAGGAAGATCCGCTTCGTATCCACGTTCAGCTCCTTGGCGTGCGCGTGGACGAAGCGGATGGCGCACTGCATGTCCTGGTAACAGGCCGGCGCCGGGCTGCAATTCTTCAGGCGATAATCGATCGACATGGCGAAGAAGCCCAGCCGCGCCCACTGCTCGACCTTGATCGTCGAAGCATCGCGCTTGTGCCCTCCCACCCAGCGGCCGCCGTGCACGGAGATAATCGCCGGCAGCGGCTCCTTGGACTCGGGCGAGGCGACGTCGGCCAACAGGCCCGCGCCGTGAACTCGCCCGTAGACCACGTCTTCTCGCAAGGTCACCTTGGGCGAGGCCTGCGGGATTTCTTGCTTGGCCTCGCCCTGGGCCAGGGTGGTATTCACAAACATTGCCGAAAGCAGCCACCACGCGGCGACCGCGGCTTTTCGCTGGGCCGGCTTCATACGCGCACCTGCTCGATGT
>JBGQHD010000414.1:0-5290 GCA_041497795.1 Planctomycetia bacterium | reverse complement strand
GATGACGGCCGGCATCGAACCAGTGCAGTCGCTGGGCTTGGCCATGAGCTGCGCCGTGAGCGGCATCGATCCGCAGCGTGGCGGGCGGATCGTCCTCTTCCATCGTCGCCCCCGGCCCGACGAGCACCGTCGCCAACTGCACGTGCGGCCGAATGGTCAGCACCTCCGGCAGATCGACGCACAAGAGGTCGAGCCCCGTGGCCGCCTTGGCCACGAGCGCCGTCCCGATCTGCTCGCCGTAGAGGTAGGGCCGCAGCGTGGGGCCGTAGAGGATTTCCTGCGCCCGGTTCGGCTTCACCGGCGTGGTGCAGTGGAACTCCAGCGGCCGGCCGGCGGCGTTGAGCACCAGGAACCCGCCGAAAGCGCCGTACTGGCTGTCTTCCACGATCGTGAGAAAGCCGAGCGTCGCTCCGGTCTTGCTGCCGCGTGCCGCCATAGACTCTCCTGCATGCACGAAGGGGATCGCAGACCGTCTCCGCCACCGCGGTCCATGCGCGCCTTCCAGAGAGCATCGGGTGAGCATACGGCGGGACTTGAGCAAGCAGGCCGCCGCGGGCAGTGCCAGCAGCGGCCCGGCGCGGGTAGGTCCCGCGAGCCGAGCGGGACCGGCGGCGCCACCTCACGCGGCGAAACTGGTGCCGCTCGGCTCGCGGCACCTACCACCCGCGTGATATCATCAAAGAGGGTTGGCCGAGCGCATTCCTGTCCTCAGAGGATCACGCCATGAACTCCGCAAACGGCATGTTTCTCGTCCGGCGTCTGACAGTGCTGGCGGCGGTGCTGGCGGTTTGTTGCTTCTCGGCGGCTTTCGCCAAGTGGGCGATCCGGCCGTCGAACGTGCCGGTCGAGCGGCTGTTGGAGAACACGCGCGACTATCTCCGCAGGCACCCCGACGACGCCCAGGGCCACTATGTGCTGGGCCGGCTGCACAGTATGGCCTTCGCGCTGGGCAAAGAGGACCTGCCCGTGGCTAGCGCGCCAGGGCCGTTCGATCGCACGCTGCCGGAGTTCGTGCCCTGGGAATCGGTGGTCGCCAAGCGCATCGGCGCGGCGCCCAAAGTGCTCACGCCGCCGCAGTTGATCCACCTCGAAGGTTCGATCCGAAACTATCGCCGGGCGGTCGAATTGTGGACGGCCCCGCCCCCCAAGGACAAGCCCAAGGGGACCGGCATTGAGAAAGGCGACATTCAGAAAACCGACGCGGAAAAGCCCAAGGAAGGCACCAAGGAGAAAGCGACCGACGAGGCCCCGGTGGCCCGCGCCCTGCTGGGCCTGGGTTGGATGCTGGAGGAGGCCGCCACGCTGCAGGGCGCGTTCAACAAGGGCCTGGCGTCCGACGGTTTCAAGAAGCTCGACAAAGACGACCGGGCGGCGATCGAAAAGCTGGCCGCAGACAGCAAGAACTGGCAGGCCCAATCGCTGGACGCCTACCGCGCCGTCGTCAAGCGGATGGCCGCTCCGGACAAGCGCCGCGGCTTCAGCGGGCCGGAGGCCGATTCGCTGATGAGCGCCGACGCGGCCGCGGCCATTGTGCGGATCCTCGAATCGCGGAAGACGAATTTCGACGAGCGCGAAGAGCTCGCCACGCTGAAGAAGCACTTGAAGCAGCTTGAGACCGTCGGCAAGGCGGTCACGCCGATCATCTTCCCGGCCGAATCGCCGCAGCCTTTGGAGCGGCTGCTGGACGGCAAGAAACACGTGGACTTCGACTTGGCCGCCGATGGCATCGCCCGCAAGTGGCCCTGGCTGCGGAGCGACACCTGCCTGCTGGTTTGGGACCCGCAGCGCACCGGCCACGTGCAGGACGGCCGACAGCTCTTCGGCTCGGTGACCTGGTGGATTTTCTGGGACGACGGCTACCAGCCGCTGGCCGCGCTAGATAACGACGGCGACGGCTGGCTGGCCGGCAAGGAGCTGGCCGGCCTGGCCGTGTGGCAAGACCGCAACGGCAACGGCCGCTCGGATGCCGGCGAGGTGGTGCCGGTCGGGGAGCGCGGCATTCGCCGCATCGCCACCCGCCCGCAAGCCCGCGAGCACGGCGTGCTGAGCAATGCCCGCGGCATCGAGCTGCAGAGCGGAGCGTGGCTGCCGACGTACGACTGGACGCCGGTTTCGGTATCACGCGATAGGCGCCAGCCATAGCCGCGCCAAAGGGTGGCTCGCTCCAGCCCCAGCCACCCAGGTTGAGCGCCACCCACTGTTGCATATGTCTTCCTTCCCCACCCAACGTCTGCGTCGCCTCCGTTATCACCCCGGCGTTCGCCGGCTGGTGCGGAAGAACGCGATTTCTCCGGCAAACCTCGTGCTGCCGCTCTTCGTCCGCTCCGGCAAGAACGTGCGGCAAGAGATCGCCTCGATGCCGGGCAACTTCCAGCTTTCGATCGATCAGTTGATCGGCGAGGCCAACGAAGTGCAGCGGCTCGGCCTCGGCGGGATCATCCTCTTCGGCATTCCCGACGAGAAAGATGCCATCGGTAGCGATGCCGTCTGCGACGACGGGATCATCCAGCAGGCCGTGCGGGCTGTGAAGCAGGCCGTGCCGGACCTGCTGGTGATGACCGACGTTTGCTTCTGCGAGTACACCGATCACGGCCACTGCGGCGTGGTGAACGAGAAGACAGGCCGGCCCGACGTCGATAACGACGCCACGCTGGAGCTCCTCGGCCGGCAAGCCGTCACGCACGCCAAGGCCGGGGCCGACCTGGTGGCCCCCAGCGGCATGATGGACGGCATGGTCGCCGCCATCCGCCGGGCACTGGATGGGGCCGGCTTCGCGCACGTGCCGATCCTCAGCTACGCCGCCAAGTACGCCAGCGCGTTCTACGGCCCCTTCCGCGAGGCGGCCGAAAGCGTCCCCAAATTCGGCGACCGCCGGGCCTACCAAATGGACTACGCCGCCGACGCCGGCCAGGCCATGCGCGAGATCGAGCAAGACCTGGCCGAAGGGGCCGACCTGATCATGGTCAAGCCGGCCCTGGCCTATCTCGACATCATCCGCCAGGCGGCCGAGCGATTCCCCGGCGTGCCGCTGGCGGCCTACAACGTCTCCGGCGAGTTCAGCATGGTGAAAGCCGCCGCCGAGCGTGGCTGGATCGACGAACGAGCCATCGTGCTGGAAAGCCTGACCGCCATCCGCCGCGCGGGGGCGGATATCATTCTGACGTACTGGGCGAAAGACGTGTGCCGGTGGCTTTCCTCATCGCCCTGACGATTCGCCCGATACAATTCAATCATGCCAAACGGAGCCGTGGGAATGTTCACTGTCCACCTGACTGCTCAAGTGCCGGACGACCATCGCGTGTTGATCACGCTGCCGCGCTGTTGGAGATCGGCGACGGCTACGCTCGCATGAACCGCATGAGCCGGAGGCGGCCCTCTCGCCGCAGCGGCAGTTGGCGTTTCTGACGGCCCTGCACGACCTGGCGCGGCGCGGGTCGCAGTTCCTCATCGCCACGCATTCGCCGATCATTATGGCGTACCCTCAGTCGCTGATATACTGGTTCAGCGAGACGGGAATTGCCCCGGTGGCCTGCGAGGAGACCGAGCACTACAAGGTCACCAAGGCCTTCTTGTCGCGCCGAGCGAAGATGCTTGAGGATTTGCTGAGCGAGTGAGCGAGCACCACGCTCAGCACCCGGGCTGCTGCGGAGCAGCCGGGGTGCTTGGCAGCACTCGCCGACCGGACGGCGCCTCGGCGGTTGGGGCGCCGGCGATTCACTTCACCACGACAGCTCCGATTCGTCGGGGGAGGCATCCCATGTTCGCGCCGACTTCTCGCCGTACGTTCCTGCAAGCCGCCGCCGTGGGCGGTGCTGCGTATGGGCTAGGCGACCTGGGCTTCCTGGCCCAGTTGCCGTCCGTGCGGGCCGATGAGGCCAAGCCCAATCCGAAGATCGCGCAGTTCCGGCCGGAGATCGAGCCGCTGGTGCGGCTGATCGAGGACACGCCGCGCGAGAAACTGCTGGAGGCCGTGGCCGGGCGGATTCGCGGCGGCACGTCCTACCGCGAGGTGCTGGCCGCGCTGCTTCTGGCCGGCGTTCGCAACGTCCAACCTCGGCCGGTGGGGTTCAAGTTCCACGCCGTGCTGGTCGTCAACTCCGCGCACCTGGCGAGCATCTCGTCGCCCGACGAGCACCGCTGGCTGCCGATCTTCTGGGCACTCGATCAGTTCAAGGACGCCCAGGAGAAGGACGTGCACGAGGGAAATTGGACGATGGCCCCGGTCGATGAGTCGCGCGTGCCGACGGGCGACAAAGCCCGCACGGCGTTCCTCTCGGCGATGGAGAAGTGGGACGAATCGGCGGCCGACGTGGCGGTGGCCGGCCTAGCCCGCTCGGCGGGGGCACACGAGACGTTCGAGCTGCTGTTCCGCCTGGGTGCCCGCGACTTCCGCGACATCGGCCACAAGGCGATCTACGTGGCCAACAGCTACCGCACGCTGCAGTGCATCGGCTGGCAGCACGCCGAGCCGGTGCTGCGATCGCTGGCCTACGCGCTGCTGGAGCATCGCGAGAAAGAGAATCCGGGCACGAGCGACCTGGCGGCCGACCGGCCGGGCCGGCGGAACGCCGAGCTGGCCAAGAAGCTGCGGCCCGACTGGACGGCCGGCAAGCTCGACTCGGCGGCCACCAAAGAAATGCTCGCCACGCTGCGGACCGGCTCGGCCGACGAGGCCTGCGACCTGGCCGTCAAGCAGATCAACTCCGGCGTGCACCCACAGTCGGTGTGGGATGCGCTGTTCCTCGGCGGCGGCGAGCTGCTCTTCCGGCAGCGAGGCATTGTCTCGTTGCACGCCCTTACGTCGGCCAACGCTTTGCGGTATGCCTTCGAGACGAGCGGCGACGACCAGACGCGGCGGCTGGTGACCTTGCAGTGCGCGGCGTTCGTGCCGCTCTTCCGCGAGGCGATGCAAAGCCGCGGCAAGGTGGCCGCGTTCAAGATCGACGAGCTGGTCCCGGTGCCGTATGAATCAGGGGGCAGTTGGGGCATCGCCCACGAGGTGTTCGACGTCTTGGGTCGCGACCGGCAGAAGGCCGCGGCGATGACCCTCTTTGCACTCGAGAAAAAGCATGCCAACGTCCAAGTCTTGATCGACGTCGGACGGGTGCTGGTCTTCCTCAAAGGCGACAACGCCCACGACTACAAATTCAGCTCGGCCGTCCTGGAGGACTACTACCACGTCTCGCCAGCCTGGCGCGATCGCTTCCTGGCCGCCGGCGTGTTCAACCTCCGCAGCTCGGCGGACCGGGACAACGCCCTCGTGAAGCGCACGCGGGCGGCGTTGGGTTAG